>JAJQGF010000337.1 GCA_021200695.1 Lachnospiraceae bacterium | reverse complement strand
GGTGATAAATATGAATGTAAAAAATAAATATTGATACAAATGTTGATATTGATGAATTTAGAAAAGCCGTTTCATTTGTTTCAAAAGATATTTTGTCATGTCAAATTATTGGAATTAGAGCTTGAATATGCATCAGAGAATGGAGAACATATGTTGGTACAACAAATTGTAGAAAATTTCGGATTGTCTTTGAAAAAAAGTCAGTAGGTAAGAATCGTAGATTTTTTCTTGAGTTAATAAAGATAAATAAAAATAAGGGAAGAGGAAGATATATGAAAACAATAGATGTAAAAATTGAAAAAATAATAAACAATTCATATGAAATAGAGATAGGCTATAATTTGTTTGGTAAACTTGTGTATGACATAACGCAGGGGCTTGTGACAAATGTCCATAAATACGCTATTGTCACAGACTCGAATGTAGCAGGATTATATGGATATAATTTGCTCAATTTGATGATAAAGCAGGGGCTCAGTGTAGAAATGTATACTATACCTGCTGGTGAAAAAAGTAAGACACGAGAGAATAAAGCTGAGCTTGAAGATAAGATGTTAGAAGCTGGATTTAGGAAGGATAGTTGCATTATTGCGTTAGGGGGAGGAGTTGTGACTGATTTGGCAGGGTTTCTTGCTGCGACATATTGTAGGGGAATTCCAGTAATAAATTATGCGACTTCTTTTTTGGCAGCTGCTGATGCATCTATAGGAGGGAAAACAGCAGTAGATACGCCGTTTGCAACAAATATGATAGGACTTATTGTACAACCGAGGAAGGTTTATATTGATTTGAAAACATGGGAAACGTTGGGCGAAGATCAAATTCAGAATGGACTTTCAGAGACAATTAAACATGCTTGTATTGCAGATATAAACTTTTTTGATTATTTAGTTGCAAATATAGATACTGTCAAAGAAAGAAATAGACGTGATAAGATGTATCTAGATATACTTGAATATATATGCCAAAAAAATATTGAAATAAAGTATAACATTGTGACTCAGGATGAGCAAGAAGAGGGACTACGAGAAACATTAAATTTAGGGCATACAGTAGGAAGAGCAATTGAAGCAGCTAGTGGATATGAAATTTCACATGGAAATGCAGTTTCATTGGGGATGGTAGCTCAAATTTTGCTTGGATATAATAGGGGATATGTCACTGATGAACAGAAAAACAGGGTGATAGAAATTTATAACAAAGCCGGGCTGCCTACAGCGCTAGGTGGAAGGGCTAAGATTGAAAAAATATTAGATAAAATGTATGCTGATAAAAAGGTGCGAAAAGGTAAGATAAAATTTGTATTTCAAAAAGGAATCGGAGATATGATGGTATTTGGGGAACAGTTTTCGGATACAGTAGATGGAACCGAAATAGAAGAGGTACTAAGAATAATGATTTAATATCCATCAAATTATAATTGAAGTTGAGGTAGAGATGAATAGAATAATTGAAAATTTTTCATATTTAAAAGAAACAAAAAGTAAAAGTGTATATTTAGATAATGCAGCAACTACTTTGTGTCCTGATGAAGTGGCAGATTATATGGCGAATGCTTTAAAATACAATTTTGCTAATATTAACAGAGGAAGTTATAAACTTGCTGAAGAAGCTTTTGAAAAATGCGAATCAGCAAAGAGAAAAATACTGCGTTATTTTGGTGTAGAAAATGATTACTTATTTGTGCAGACAACAGGAACGACAGAAGCAATCAATATTGTAGAACGGTGCTTTTTAGAGGAGCGCATAGGTGAGGGGGACATTATTCTGGTATCAGAGTATGAGCACCATTCTAATTACCTGCCCTGGAGAGTAGCATGCAAAAAGAAGGGGGCTATTTTGAAAAATATTCCCATGGATGAGAGTGGTAACATAGATGTGGATAGTGCAATATGTGAAGCTAAAGGTAAGATTCGTATGGTTGCAATAACTCATGTATCAAATGTATTGGGGAAAAAGCAAAATTTAGAAAAGGCTATAGAATCTTGTAAAAAAAATAATATTCCTATATTAATGTCTAGCATCCGTTATTGTAATTCAATATTAAAATCCTCTATTTTCCATTCCCCATGTGCAGAGTTGATCAAGAACTTTAACAAGAGAATTTCCCTTTTCTGTTAGTGTGTATTCAACTTTGGGCGGAATCTGATTGTAAGCGGTACGGACAATGAGACCGTCTTTCTCAAGTTCTTTTAGATGCTGACTAAGAGTTTTATCAGATACCTTTCCAAGATAGCGTTGCATCTCATTGAATCTAACGGGTTCATATTCCATAAGACAGTAAAGAATAATAGGTTTATATTTTCCGCTGATGAGGGACAAGGTGTAACTATATCCTGTTTCATTAAAATTTGCCTCTTCTATAGGTTTCATATAAATTCTCCATTACTTTACTAAAGGTAAGTATCTAACCTAAATGTGGGTACTTGATACATATTTGAATTTATGATACCATAGATTTAATGAAGAAAACAAGTCCATTTTGGAGGAGATAATCGAAATGAGAAGAGATATTAAGCAGACAGAATCTATTTTTCCAATGCCGGTACTTTTGGTGGCAACTTACAATGAAGATGGAAGCGTAGATGTTATGAATGCAGCATGGGGAACCATGCAGGAAAGAGGTAGAGTAGCGCTTAATCTTACAGAGAGTCACAAAACAGTTAAGAACATCAAAGAAAGAAAAGCGTTTACGGTTAGTATTGCAGATGTAGCCCATGTGGTTGAAGCTGATTATTTTGGAGTTGTATCCGGAAATAATACACCAAATAAGTTTGAAGCATCAGGTCTTACAGCAACTAAATCAGATAAGGTAGATGCGCCTATCATCAATGAATTTCCTATTTGCTTTGAATGTGAGTTTATCGAGTATCAAGATGATGAGTACGGAATGGGTGTAATTGGAAAAGTAGTTAATACTTCAGTTGATGAGAGTGTAATAGATGGAGACAAAGTAGACATTTCAAAGGTAGGTGCTATTGCATTTGATCCATATACACATGGATATTATAAAGTAACAGAGAGAGTAGGAAATGCATTTAAAGATGGTTTACAGCTTAAAAAGTAAGCTACAAATATCAGTTTGTCGGGCTAACCACTACCATAATCACAACAGAATAAGTAACACAGCGTAAGAGCGTATAGAAAATAAATCTATGCGCTCTATTTTTTGCCAACGGAGCTGGCATTGGAAAGGAGCAGATTTATTTATGGGCAATAACATCAAGACGGAGCAAAAACCACGCCGACAGCACCAATCTACGAAAATAATCGTGGAAAGGCATTATGTAGGCACTGAAAAAATGGAAACGGTATTCAAGCGGATAGCCGAGGAACAGATAACAAAAAAGGTTAAGGAACTTGCATTTTTCATTTTTGTGCAGGTTAATTTAGCGATTGCTGATTGAAAATATATAGCCAATGTGATAAAATCGAAAGCGGATATATCTGCGGCAGGATACATTATTTTTGGAATATAAGAGGCAAAAAAAGTCCATAAATACGGAGGTTTTAAGATAAAATGGAAGCATACAAGCAGGAATTTATCGAGTTTATGGTAGATTGCAGGGTTCTTAAGTTTGGAGACTTTACGCTTAAGAGCGGACGTAAATCCCCGTTTTTTATGAATGCGGGAGCATATGTGACCGGCGCACAGCTTAAGAGACTCGGCGAATATTATGCCAGGGCAATACATGACAAATACGGAGATGATTTTGACGTGCTTTTCGGACCGGCATATAAGGGAATTCCATTAAGCGTGGCAACAGCTATTGCCTACAGTGAATTATACGGAAGGGAAATACGCTACTGCTCTAACAGAAAGGAGATAAAGGACCACGGTGATGTCGGTATATTGCTTGGAAGCAGCTTAAATGACGGAGACCGCGTGGTTATCATTGAGGATGTAACAACCTCAGGAAAGTCCATAGAGGAGACATTTCCCATTATTACCGCACAGGCGGATATCACAATTAAGGGACTTATGGTATCACTTAACCGCATGGAAAAAGGACTTGGGGGAAGTATGAGCGCACTACAGGAAATCAGGGATAAATACGGCTTTGAGGCTGATTCCATTGTAAGCATGGCGGAGGTTATAGAGCATCTCTATAATAAGCCGTACAAGGGGGAAATATATATTAACGACACAATTAAAAAGGCTATTGATGATTATTATGCGGTATATGGCGCATGACAGAATCAGGAAAAGAGGTTGCATATGGAAGAGAAGGTTTACAAAATTATGAAGGGTGTTGGCGGCGCTAACATTGTAATAGGAATTATTGCTTTGGTTGTGGGGGTTTCCACGGGAGTTTTGCTTATAGTCAATGGAGCAAGGCTTCTTGCCGGGAAGGCAAAAATATTATTTTAAATCTGATTGGCATTTCCCCGGGGGAGGTGCCTTTTTAGATTTTAGAGCGGTATGTCGCGGGAGAATTTATGGCACGTAGAAAAAAATATATATATACCAATAAAAAAACATCACAGAGAGCTATTATGTCCACAATTTTGGGCATTATAAGTAATGTGTCTCTTGCAACAGTTATTTATATGTCTTATCTGGAAGACGGAGAGACAGAGCATGGATATGGCATGACTGCCATCCTTGGAATGATATTTTCAATTGCTGGTCTTGTGCTCGGCATTATAACAGTGAAAAATAAAAATTATTATCGTTTTTTTCCTGTTGCGGGAATTATACTGAACGCGGCTGCGCTGTTTGTTATTGCACTGATACTTAATCTGGCACAGGGGGCTTAGCGCAGCTGCCGCTTAAAGAAATGGAGACTAATATGGATTGGAAGGACAATGAGACTTTGAATGAGCGCTGGCAGCTTGCTGTCACAAGAATAAAGGAGATTGAGAGCGAACACTTTGGCTCTCCGGAGTTTGAAAGGTTTTTTTCAAAAACGGCTGCTTTTATAGGTCTGATAGCCAATACCCGCATTTTTATTGAAGAGGGTGGACTGAGGAAGGCTGCCCTTGACGAGCTTGAAGGCAGGAATCACGCCTTATATGAGGATATATTACCTGAAAATTACGACCGCAGCTTTGCAAATCCGCAATACAGTGTAAATGTGCTTGGCGATGTGCTTGGTGCGCTTATGGCAGCTATTTATACCGAGCTTCGCAGCATGATAGGCTTTGTTTATGAGGGAAGGCTTTTTGAACTGGTTATAAGAGCTGAGCTTTTCACGGAGGTTTATGCGGCATTTTCCTACGAGTGGAATGAGGAGGGAAGGCTTCCGGGATATGAGAGTATCCGCAGTATATTTTATTGGTTTGCCAGCGACTATGCCGATGAGGCAGCTGACGAAAAGCTGCGTCTGCTGTTAACTCCTGACAATAATTTTGCATCCTCAATTATTATGGACAGTGACTTAAACGATTTGCGATATCTGTATTATTATGGTGAATATGTCTCGGAGAATGAGCTTATAATGGCAAAATTTATGTCAGAGCTTCCAGAGGAGACTATAGCTGTCATGGCGGACACCTATACGGAGGGCTACCGTATTGGCTTTATCGTGGGCAATAAGGATATTTCAGGAAAAAGGACGGTCGATATACGTTATCAGCTTGGATTTGAAAGAATGATGCGCCGTGCAGTATT
>JAJQGF010000154.1 GCA_021200695.1 Lachnospiraceae bacterium | reverse complement strand
TCTAAACCGTCTTTCACATATTCATTTCCATCAAGAAAAGAAATTACTGTAGTAAGACTATGCCAGCCATTCCGTTTATTTTTCATCCATACTGAAGTAATTTCAGAGCCATATATTTCCTTCAAATATTTAAGATATGCCTGAAAAAGTCCTGGTGATGGAACTCCCCTGCATATAAAATCACAAATATATAAATTATCATAATCCTTATTTAGATAACATTTTAAACCTGCCGCCTGACATGGTGCTCCACAAAATAAAACCTTAAAATTATTATTCAATTTTGTTTCTATTTCCCTATATAATAGCCCAATTTCACTTTGCTGATATTTAGACCTCCTTAGCAATTCTAATTGATTGATGTCTCCAATCAATTTATGTTTCACTGACCAATCCTGTTTATATACAGCACCAGCAACACTTCCGCCATCATTAAGGATAATCTGCGCCAATTCAGAAAAAGCTCCTCCTGATGTACTATGTATTCTCAATTCCTTATTCTTACTTTTCATTGCATATACTTCAATATCCGAATCACTGCTGCCTTTTATATTTTTATTTAATGGACATACACTCTGACATTTATTGCATTTAATACATTTCTCATAATCAATAATAGGGTATAGAAAACCTTCTTTATTACGGTGCATTTGAATAGCATCATATTCACATATATTTGTGCATGCCTCACATCCGGTACATTTTTCATTTTTTAATTCTAACATTTTATCTCTGCTTTAATATATATTTATAGTTTTTCAATTTTAGCCACAATGTCTCTTGTAAATTCCCTTGCCGCACTTTTTGTCAAAAATACAGAACATCCATATAACTTTGAATTGCAATATTTCTTATTCTCAGTATAATCCAATATTGGAAAATTATTGCCTACTGTTTCATAAAGGACATCGTAAAAATGTGTTTTTCTAAATTCAATACTTATCTTATCCAATAACAACTGACTCATAGGCGGAACAATAATAATGGGGTTAAACTGATGTATAATACAAAATTTCAAAATGTCATCCAGCCTTTTCCTGGTCTTTTGAATTTCAATAATAATGTGCTCACTTAATTCTCCGGATAAAAAATCTGCAATGTTCAGCGTCTTTTTCCAATCCTCAATTGATTCATTTACTTGAATTTCCATTTTCTCACCACTAATTGATGTCAATAATTCTGTTTCTTCTGCTATACTATTTCCTTTTAACTTATCCATATACATACTATAGCTTGTACATGTATAACCTTCTACTTCCGCACGCGGCAAAATCGAGTAATAACGCTCATAAAGAACTTCTAACTCTTTAAAAAAATCAGCGCAAAATATAAAATATGGCAATACAACACATACCGTACAACCTGTTTTTAGCTTTTTATAATAATTAACAAGTAGCTTATAATCAAACTGCAGACTTTGCCGCGGTAACGCAAAATTAAATGTACATGCCTTTATATCCTTATAATCAAAATCATAATATCCAAATCCTGTTCCCAAATTTACAATTTCCAACCCGTTAATTTTATCCAGATTTTGAAATTTTTTAATTTCAGGATACATTTTTACCACACCTCCAATCAATGTGCTTTCCAAATAATACTTTCCTTTTTCAACCTTTCTAATTTCTGATTCACCTTATCATACTCTATTTTATGTATATCCCGCGCTTCCTTTAAGCTGCTTAACGCTCTTGATGATATATTAAGCCTTATAAGCAGGTCATCTATACGTTCTGAGCCTCCAAATTTCTCTATACCCTCTTGCACACGTTTTAAATTATAAAATTGCTTTTCATATACTATAGATAATGTCGTTCCATGAAAAGAATCAGTGCATACTGCTTCTGCATACTTTATCAATGATATAAACTCAGCCGGTCCCGCACTATCATATCTGATAAAATCGCTAAATTGCCCCTCCTGTACAAGATTAGACGGAATATAAACTATCTTTTTGGCATAATGCTTTTCTTTGAGATTACGTAACAGCAGCTGGTGGGGTCGAATACTTCCCATTACATAACAAAATATATATTTTTCATGTATTAGACGAGGTACAGCAATTTTATCCCAATCCCTGCAATTCATTAACAATGTAGGGTCTAAAACCGCACGCATTTTCCTGTTCGTATATTTCGATAATATATCCACCCCCAATTGTTCTCGCAATGTTATAACATCTAAATTTTCAAGCAATAAAGCCATCCTCTTATAACATGCTACGTTTTCTTCATCCTCACAAAAAATTCCACTTGGAGCATAGGCCACTCTCTTCTGCCATTCTGCACCAAAATTCAACATCCATATTGGATGAAAGTTTAAAGGATTCCATATTTGGTCACTTCCACACACCAACAACTGACAATCCTTAGTTTCATATTCCACAGCTTCTCTGGTATAGCATGGAGATGTCAGTCTTATGTAATTTCTGACAAATTTTCTGAATGCTGACACCCGCTGCGATTTATATGACTCAATCACTTTCAGCTTATATTGTTCCTGATATAATTCATTTAGCCATCTGCCAATCGGATTTCGATTAGAAAAATTATATTTTATAAAATCCCGGTCATTTTTTGTTCTATACTGCACTACAAAAGAATCATATCCCCATTTATTTACCAATTGTTGCATTGCATAGCATTGCAAAACCTGTCCATAATTTGTTTTGCCATTATTATCGCACCAGGTTACAATAGCAGCTCTTTTTTTCGGAAATTTTTCAACACTTATATCTTGCATATAGTTTAATTTTGACACAGCCTTTATTATTTTATATATATATTCCAACAGTATTCAACAATATCCTCTAAGGATAAAACAGGAGCTGACACCTTTCCTTCCAATAACGATACAATAAACCAATAATCCTGTGTTGGTGTCACAATCACAGCATCTACATGCGGATATTCATTCATTTCTGTTCCATATAGCGTAACATGTTCTATACTTTTAAATTCCGCCATATGGTCAATAGCATAAGCAACCTCAATTTTAGTATCTTTTATTTCATCTAAAAATCTCTCTCCCAATACTCCGATTCCATATAACGCAATCCTATTAATAAAATTGTCCGCAAAAAATATTGTCAGGTCTTTACCGCGTTGTTTAATAGAAAGCCATTTGTCCATTATTTGAAATCCAATTTCAAACTTGTTATTTTGAATTTTATTATTCATTGATTTACCTTAACAATCCAGAAGAAAGCTCATATATAGCTCGAAATTCATTCCACCGTCTCGTTCTTTTAACATCAAACCATACTCGTCACTTATAACCGATTTCTGTATTTTTGCCATTTTATCCATTTTTCCGTAATCCCAACTCTCCGGAAATGTTATTTCCTTACAGGAAACACTGTAATCATACAAATTAATAATTACGATTGCATTTCCTCCATGAGGCATTAAAAAAATCTTATCATCATGGATGATATATTCATAAAACAACGGTATATCTTCTCTTCGTTCCAAAATATAAAATCCAGATATTTCATCTATACATATTTTTTTTACAACCTTCCCATTTTCATAAATGCATATACAACTATTGTTAAGCGGAATTAGCAAAAACATTGTATTTTTTATATTAATAATGCGTGCCGGAATAATATGGTCTTCATATAAACTAAATTCCGCTTCAATTATATTTTCTTTATTAATTTTATAAATTTTATATTTGCTACAATCAGCAACCCATAGGAAATTATCATTTGAGTTTATTATTTGAGGACATCTAATCTCACTCCATATAAGCTTTTTGACATTCCATGTGCAAACATCCATTTCCAGCACATAACATTCTCCACGGCTAAAAACAGTCATAAGAATATCCTTTCCTCTTTTTTGGCAGGCTCCTATCTCTGCTTCTTTTCCCGATATTTCAATCAGCTTATTATTCCATGTGCTAATTAACTCGACACCCTCCTTTTCATTTATTCTTATTATTGGTTTATCCGGCTTACACGGCAAACAATATGCCGTGCTTCTGGAAATACGCACATGTTGTGCATATTTATCCAAATTATGCTCAATAATAGTCATTTTGTCTGAGCAAAAATCATAAACCATTAATTTATTACTATTCCACGGAAGTAAATACAATTTATTATCTAATAATTCTGCCTGAATATAACTTTTTTCCTGCCATTCATGGGTATACTGAAACTGTTTTATTACTTTTGTTTCCTTAAAATCCATATTGCAACATAGTAACCCATTAAATGAAATACACGGAAAATAAAGTTTATTGTTTACATTGTATACACTACCAGCTTGTATCTTTATTTCTTCCATCCCCATCTCCATATCTTAATTAATCGATTTCATATAATCCTCATACAGCCGTCTGTTCCATTCGAATTTACCGTCCTTTTTTTTCTTCCAGCATTCATAATCCGCATTTTCAAACCACGAACATGAATAATTATGTATCCCTATTGAACGGTCAGACAATTCATACAATGCTGTTTCCTGATTAAATGAACAAAAATATTCGCTTGACAAAAATAAAATGTCTCCCGCCAGCTGTGTCGTATCATTAATTTTCACCCCATGTCTCCTGAAATACTCAGTGTGATACTCGGGACAGGATTTCATATTATAACTGCCATCGGAATTTATAAATTTTTTATTCTTATAAATTTCAATCAACTCCTGAATCAGTTTAAAATGCGGTACAGCGCCAAACCCTAGTCCCGTGTTTATAAGCTTCCAATATTCAAATGCAAAAAAGGCTTTATATTTTAAAAGAAAATCTATACTTTTTATCAGTTCCACATCCGTATCTAAATAAATTCCGCCATAGCGATATATCACATCAAGTCTGGCATAATCAGAAACAAAGCTGTATTTTCCCGCAGCATAAGCCTGTCTTATATACTCTGCCTGATTAATATCATAATTGTCTTCATTCCAAAACATAAATTCATAATCCGGACAAAATTTTTTCCAGCTTGCGATACACCTTTTTTCCTTTTCAGGAATTTCCTTTTCACCAAACCAGCAATAATGAATTATTTTAGGAAGCAGTATTTCTTCATTTTTGACTCCCATATCAGGCTCAATTCCAAATTCATTTTCCTGTAGTCTGCTGTGTACACATATAAACGGGTCATTCCATATATAACAGAAAAGTCCGTCAAACAGTTCCATTCCGTCTACCTGTTTCAAAATATCCTTATAAGAAGCAGATGTAATCACTATATATAAGTTTTTCATCTCCTCTTTTCCTAATGTAAACCTCTGCGGATGGCTGATTAACACGACATCTCCGCCAACGATTATAGACTTCCCATCATTATCCCTGTTATTATCAAGGATTTGAATCACCCTTCCTGATAACAGCTTCTGATATTGTTTTAGTAAATCCGCAAGACTTCCTCCTGCTCCAAATAAAATAATTTTTTTATTTCCCATGTCACGAAGCATTTCATAAATACCCGAGTTCCTCAAAATAACCATAGCATGTCACCTATATTATATCCATTGATATATTAAATTCCCGATTACAAAATTCGTCCTTTAAACTATTTTTTTCAAAATAATCGGTTGTTATCATTGCATATCTTCTGTTAATAAATCTTAAAAACATATCTGGCAGTTCTGTTTCCCCATCTACAATTTTGTCAGGTAATTTATCATAAATATTACAT
>JAJQGF010000220.1 GCA_021200695.1 Lachnospiraceae bacterium | reverse complement strand
TCCTTTACTCTGTTTTCCTCAAAAAGCTCATCTATTTTTTTAATTACTTTATTTATATCTATTATGCCTTTTTCCATATCTTTGCCGCTCATTTGTTTATTCCTCCCTTCGGATAAATAAATTATTTATGAATTAATGTACCACTTAAATGTATCCGCCATTCCCTTCTCTATGGGGGTGAAGCTGATGCCCAGCTCCTTTACCCTTTCTCCGCTGTAAAGCTCTGTCTCCGCCCTGGTAAGCGGAAAGGGCAGCGCTATCCCGCGCTTCTGTATATCCTCCACTGAAAGCTTTACCCTTTCAAAGTCTGTACCGGAGGCTTTTTTAAGTATTTCCGCAAAGCTCTCATAATTCAAACGCGCTTCACCGCATACATTATACACCTTTTCATAAGCCAATGGTTCTCCACATGCGGCAAGCAGTATTTCCGCCAAATCCTTCACATATACCATCTGGAATTCTCCCTGCGCATCATAGGGAAATATAATCTGACCCGCCTGCACAATCCAGTTGAAAAAAATGCCCTCTCTGGGCGCATAGTTATAGGGGCCATATATAAAAGCCGGACGGAAGGATGTATACCGTATGCCATAATCCCCGCAGCATGAAAGCAGCTCCTTCTCCAGGGACACCTTTCCTGCAATATATTCTCCTGCCTCACCGTCAAAATGTCTGTCCTCAAGCAGTCCGCTCTCGTCCGTAACTCCACCTGTACCCCGTCGGTACACGTCGCATGTGCTGATAAAAATATACTGACCTATATTTCCTCCTAATGCATCAATAATCTGCCTTATGTCATTGCTGCTGTAAGCGCAGAAATCAATCACTACGTCAAATTCCTTCTCCGGGAGTCCACTAAGTCTTTCTGTATCATGTCTGTCCATATGGTATTCCCCTGCAACGCATAAAAGGGCTTCTTCAGAAGTCTGAATACCTATGGGCCTGCTGCCACGGTTCAAAAGATAAAGTCTGTAATCTTTATATTTATTATTTTTGCACACCTGCTCTACAAATGTCCTGCCAAGAAAATAAGTCCCGCCAATTACTAAAATCTTCATATAAACAGCTTTCTTTTTATTAATGTATTTATATAATCTCTTTCATAAATTATACTGCTATTGTATCATTTTGCAAACTAAGCTTTAATTCAGGCAAATAAAAAAAAGCACCATCCCCAAGGCTCTTGCGTCCTCAAAAATGGTACTTCCAAGTGCACCGCCAGGGGCTCGAACCCTGGACACCCTGATTAAGAGTCAGGTGCTCTACCAACTGAGCTAGCGGTGCATTTCCACATTGCATTTGTTTTGCAACGCAAAAATTATACTACCATATGTCTTTTTATAATGCAAGTATTTTTTTAAATTTTACAGCTGAATTTTACAAATTTTTACCCGTCAGCCTGCAATCCTTACAGTATCCATAAAGCTCAAGCTTATGCCCTGTAACCATAAAGCCGCTTTCCTCAATACTTTTGTCTGTCCCATCCTTATCCTGATTCCCCGCTGAATGAATATGCGTAAACGGACAGGACTGCAGCGGTATTCTCTTATGACAGCTGAGACATACCGCATAATGTGTGTGTTCTCCACGGTCAAGCTCATAAACCACAATATTGTCATCCATATATGCGGCTTTTATCACCAGACCCCTTTCCTCGAATGCAGAAAGAATCCTGTATATTGTGGATAAAGCATAGCCTCCTGACTGCTGCCTCTCAAGGGTACATTGGTAAATCTCCAGCGCCGTCATCGGCTCATTCGCATCGTAAAGTATCCGGTATACATTTTTTCTCTGTTTAGTCCATTTTATGCCCTTTGGGTAATTAACGCTTTCCTCCATTCCTGCCTCCGTTCAAAAGAGCCCTTGTGTAAAAGCACCATTGCTTACAACAGTATTTCTATAATAATTCCTGACATGACTCCAATAATGTATAAAATGCCGGCAATTTTCAGATTTTCAATGCGGCTGCTGTTCACGCGGAATAATACCAGCAGTCCTATTCCTGCTCCAACCAAAAGCCCCGCCATCATGGAGCCTGTTCCCAACAGCCCCTCCATATAAAGCTGCGTAAGCGCTACGGACGCGGCACAATTAGGAATAAGCCCCACAATTCCGGCAATAACCGGCCCCAACAGGGGTCTGTTTAAAATAAATTCCGCTAAAATATCCTCTCCGACAAAGTAAAGCACCGCATTTATAATCAGACTTATAACAAATATAAATATTGTAATATTCAGCGTATGCCTGACGGCAGACCTGACAATGCCTTTTTCACAGTTACAATGCTCATGCTCGCATATATCATGGATATGCTCATGCTGTACCTCGGTATGGAAATGTCTGTAAATCACATCAACCACAAGTCCCGCAGCTATTCCTATCGCAGCCTTTGCCAAAAGGATTTTAACAATCAGAGCGACATTTGCCTTCTCGGATATAAGTATCGGAAGCATTTCGTCTGATGTCGACAAATAAATTGCAATAAGAGTTCCCAGCGTAATAACTCTGCCGGCATAAAGGTTTGAGGCAGCGGCGGAAAATCCGCACTGAGGCACCACACCGAGCAGTCCGCCTATAACAGGTCCGAATCTGCCGGCACGCTGGAGCATGCTCTTTGTTTTCTCTCCCATTCTATGCTCAAGGTACTCCATAGCAAGATAAGTAACCAGCAAAAAAGGGACTATTTTAACTGAATCTATAAATGTATCTTCTAATATCTCAAATACAAATTCCATTACAGCTTCTCCAAATTAATTATTATAGATGCAAATGCAAATCATTAGCATTTACTATATCATAATTTTGTTTTCTGTCAAGCTGTTTTTATATTCTGTAATGGTTTAATAAAATTTATATAAGCCTAATCTCCTCACTCAGTCTGCAGTTGTCAGACGAATTGCCTGTATAAATAACAAATTTGCCAGGCTCCACAACAAATTCCTTACTGTTAATATCATAAAAAGCAAATGCGCTGTATGGGAGTTCAATTTCAAGCCTCCCTGTCTCTCCCGGCTGTAAAAATATTTTCTTATAAGCCTTAAGCTCCTTAAGAGGTCGTTCCACACTGCATTCACAGTCTGACACATAGCACTGCACAACCTCTGCACCCGCCATAGCTCCGGTATTTTTAACCAATACATTTATTTTCACACATATATCGCTTAAATCAGAGCTAATAGAGTCTGATACCATGTCAAGCTTCATTTCTTCTATATTAAAGCTGGTATATGACAATCCGTAGCCAAAAGGAAACGCAGGCTTTATTCCCTCTTTTTCATAATACCTATAGCCTACAAAAATCCCTTCCTTATATTCAATACTTTTCTCCTTACCAAACTCACCGTTCTTTGCGGTAACCGTATCGTCATATACTGCGGGAAAGGTCTCCGGAAGCTTAGCGGATGGATTCACCCTGCCCAATAAAATATCTGAAAGGGCCGTGCCGGCCTCCATGCCTGAATAATAACACCATACGAGAGCCTTTGCCCTGTTCAGCCACGGCATCTCTACCGCGGAGCCCGCCACCATTACAATTATGGTGTCCTGATTTATATCAAGCAGCTCTGAAATAAGCTCGTCCTGTCCGTATGGCAGCCTCATGTCTGCGCGGTCTCTGCCCTCCACGTCGTAGTCATGGTTGAGCCCACCAACATAAATTACAATGTCAGACTGCCTTGCAAGGTCACATGCCTCATTCTTTAATTTAAGCCTGTTCGCATTTATTTCCTCACGCAGCTTCCGTTGCTCTTCGCTCTGTACAGCAGTCGGGGCTTCTTCGCCCATTATGCGCCTCTCAAGGCTTGCCTCCTGCCAATTTACCTCGTTTACATCCTTATCACCGGGTATATAATATCCCTGTGCATAGGTTATTTCAACATTTCCTCCGAGCGCACTCTTAAGCCCGAGAAGAGGCGATATCTCATAAAGCGCCTTAATCTCCGCACTTCCTCCTCCGGCGGCATGCCGACATTCCGCATTTTTCCCTATCACAGCTATCTTCTTTTTACGTGGTGCAGCAATCTCATTGTGGCTTTCAGCCAATGACACTTTTGTCATTTTTAATTTATCCATTGTAAGGGGAAGCATATTCCCCTCATTTTTAAGCAGCACTATGCTCTCCCTCGCAGCTGCAAGTATCACTCTCCTATGCTCCTCCGTGTCATACACGCCCTGCTTTCTTGAAAGCGCATCATTTCCAATCATCTTAAGCCTGAGCATCATTCTGAGTATATTGCGAACCTTTGCATCTATGCAAGCCTCCGGCACCTTACCGTCCCTTACAGCTTTTATCAGAGGAGCGGCAAAATAATACTCATCAAAATCAGTCGTAACTGACATCTCTATATCTATGGAGGTCTGTGCCGCTTCCTCTGTAGTGTGCACAGAGCCCCAATCGCTTATGACAGTCCCGTCATATTTCCATTTATCCCTGAGTATTTCGTCAAGAAGCGTTTTATTCTCACTACAATGAAAACCATTCAGCTTATTATAGGCATTCATCAGTGAATAAACACCAGCTTCCTCAACTGCCGCCCTGAACGCAGGAAAATATATTTCCTGAAGCGTACGTTCGTCGACAACAGTGTCGACCATCAGCCTGTCGGTCTCCTGATTATTCGCCGCAAAATGCTTGACGCAGGCCGCAACATCATTTTCCTGCACTCCCTCTATAAAGGGCACAGCCATCGTACTAATCAAATATGGGTCTTCACTCATATATTCAAAGCTTCGCCCGCACAGAGGGTCTCGCTTTATGTTAATTCCCGGTGCCAGAATCACATCCTTGCCGCGTCCTCTTGCCTCTTCTCCCAGAATCCTTCCGCTGTCATAAGCCCTGTCAGTATTCCATGTAGCTGCGAGCGCGCTGTTGCTCACCAGATATGACACATAATCATCAGAATTTCCAATTGGAATCCAGCAATCATCCGGGAACTGATTTCTCACGCCCATCGGTCCGTCAGACATAACAAGCTCCGGAATACCCAGACGTTCAACCCCCCTGGTTCTGAAAAAACCTCTTCCATGCAGCATAGCCACCTTTTCCTCTAAAGTCATTCCGGAAATCAATTCATTAATTTGTTTTTCAGAGTTGTCCATATATACATACCTCATTTCAATTTACCTGCGGTGTTTGACTGTATCTTCTGTCTCTCTGCCTGACATATCCGCAATATTTTTCAATTCCTGCAAAACAGTATCATGCGGAATTCGAACCGTTCCATCCTGCTTTACCACCTTTTCAATTACATTTGGAAGAACCATACACATACTATAAAAAGCATCATCTTTTCCGGTTGTGATTGCATAAAACTGATCCAAACTTACTCGTCTTATTCTTTTATGTGATACACGCTTTCTATTATGCTTATTTTTCATTTCAACATACACTGTATGAACCACATCTTCACCAGGCAACACAATCCCAGCCTCCTTCTTTCCCATTCTCCGGCACTCTGCATTTATCTATATACTGAAATATCCTTTGATGAAAGTAGCCTATATTATTATTTGACTTGTCACGCTGGCGAAATATTTCATTACCTACCATTTCTTCCCACGAAGTCTGATATTCCGTTTTGTCTACTAAATCATTTCTAATTCCAACCTTTTCCCTGCATATGAAAATGCCTGACAAGGCGCTCCCCCGGAAAGTAAATCAAGTTCTCCTTTATTTATATGAAAATAGTTTTCCAAATCCAAACAAGAAATGTTTGCAATATCA
>JAJQGF010000321.1 GCA_021200695.1 Lachnospiraceae bacterium | reverse complement strand
TGAGGCAGTTATAGACAATGTGGTTCCGGACTGCATAATGGGATATGTTTACGGAGCTCTTGTTGAGTCCTTTTGCAGTGAGCAGAATTCACGTATGATGGCGATGGATGCCGCAAACAGGAGTGCGCAAAGCATGCTTCAGGAGTTGTCTGTACAATATAACAGAATGCGTCAGGCAATGATTACGCAGGAAATAACTGAGGTAATTGCAGGGGCAAAGGCACAGAAAAAGAAGAAGGCAAAAAAGGAGGCTGCGGCTGATGAGCGATGAAAAGGCAAAGCTTTGCGGCAGAATTATTCAGGTCATGGGACCTGTTGTGGATGTTGAATTTGAGGACAATAACCTTCCTTTTATAAAAGATGCTCTCGAGGTATACATGGATGGCAGACGTCTTGTTATGGAGGTGGCGCAGCATATAGGAGACAATACCGTGCGCTGTATTATGCTTGCTTCCAGCGAGGGGCTTCATAAGGGAATGGAGGTACAGGCCACAGGAGGCGGCATAAAGGTTCCGGTGGGAAAAAAGACGCTTGGAAGATTATTTAATGTGCTTGGAGATACCATTGATGGCGGAGAGGCTCTGGATAATGAGGAGCATTGGGTAATTCACAGAGAGCCGCCTGCGTTTGAAGAGCAAAGTCCGGTTGTTGAAATGTTTGAGACGGGAATTAAGGTAATAGATTTGCTTGCTCCATATTCAAAGGGAGGAAAGATAGGTCTGTTCGGCGGCGCAGGTGTTGGCAAGACAGTGCTCATTCAGGAGCTAATCAGGAATATTGCCTCAGAGCATGGCGGCTATTCAATTTTTACGGGAGTCGGGGAGCGCTCGCGTGAGGGAAATGACCTTTGGACAGAGATGAAGGAGTCGGGAGTGCTTGAAAAGACGGCGCTTGTGTTCGGACAGATGAACGAGCCTCCCGGAGCCCGTATGCGTGTTGCAGAAACGGGGCTTACTATGGCAGAATATTTCAGGGATGAGGAGAATCAGGATGTGCTTCTCTTTATTGACAATATATTCCGTTTTACCCAGGCGGGAAGCGAGGTCTCGGCTCTTTTGGGGCGTATGCCCTCGGCAGTGGGCTATCAGCCGACGCTTGCCACTGAGATGGGTGAACTCCAGGAGAGAATAGCATCCACAAAAAAAGGCAGCGTGACCTCTGTTCAGGCAGTGTATGTGCCGGCGGACGATTTGACAGACCCTGCTCCGGCGGCTGCCTTTGCGCATCTTGATGCGACGACGGTGCTTTCGAGAAGGATTGTTGAGCAGGGAATATATCCCGCTGTTGACCCTCTTGAATCCACCTCACGTATCCTTGAGCCTGATATTGTGGGAGATGAGCATTATGAAACTGCGAGAGCCGTTCAGGAAATGCTTCAGAAGTATAAAGAGCTTCAGGACATCATAGCAATATTGGGTATGGAGGAGCTTTCCGAGGAGGATAAGATAACGGTTTACAGGGCAAGGAAGGTGCAGAGGTTTCTTTCACAGCCGTTTCATGTGGCGGAGACCTTTACCGGCATAACCGGAAGGTATGTTCCAATAGCGGAGACCATACGCGGTTTCAAGGCAATAATAAACGGCGAGATGGATGACTACCCTGAGGCAGCTTTCTTTAATGTAGGTACGATTGACGAGGTTGTCGATAAGGCAGGAAGTATGGGAGTGTAATTTATGTCTACCTTCAGTTTGAAGATAATTGCTGCGGATAAGACCTTTTACAGCGGCAAATGTTATACTATAATAGTACCGGCGATAGACGGTGAACAGCAGATAATGTCTCATCACGAAAATATGGTAATAGCGACTAAGGAAGGTGAGGCGCGGTTTAAGGAGAGTGAAGACGGAGAATGGAGGATTGCCGTGGTAGGCATCGGTTTTGTGCATATTGCGAGAAACAGAGTCACAATGCTGGTGGATACGGCAGAGCGTCCTGAGGATATAGACCGTGTCCGCGCCGAACGAGCCATGGAGAGGGCTAAGGAGCAGCTTCGGCAGAAGCAGAGCATTGAGGAGTACCATGTGTCGCGGGCATCGCTTGCGAGGGCGATGGTGCGCCTTAAGGAGGCAGGAAAGTTCGAGATAAAATAAAGAGGTTTTTTTATAATGGATTATCCGGTAAAAAAATATAAAAATTCTAACCTATATACATTTTTACAGCTTTTGCTCAAAAGGCTTGCGGCATTACTTAAATTGGCAGGAATTACAAGGGAAAGATACTCGGCTTGCATAGCCATGCTTGTATGTCCTGCAATTACCTTTTATCTGTTTGATTTGTATACAAACAATCCATTCACTGACATGCAGCTTAAAATACAGCTCTTAAATATTGCATTTTACATTATTGTAGAGCTTATGCTGCTTGGGGTGTTTGGTCGTGCGAGAACTGCAATGATGCTTCAGACCGCTGTATTTATGATATTGGGGCTTGCCAATTATTATGTGGTAAGCTTCAGGTCTACACCTATCATGCCGTGGGATATTTTTTCCATTAAGACTGCGGGGAGTGTGGCGGATAATTACAGCTATAAGCTTGAATGGGAGGCTTTGCTTGTGCTGGCGGGCTTTGTGCTGCTGCTTGTAATTGAGAGCAGATTTAAAATGAAAGCTCCCGCGAAAAAGAGAAAAAGACTTGCGATAACGGTCGCTTCCGCTGCACTTTTATATTTTTATGTTGCTCTTGTACAGAATGACAGCTTTCACTCAGACTTCGGACTTTATGACAAGCTGTTTACTCCGGCGGTGATGAGTATGAGAGACGGAAATGCGGTTGCCTTTATAATGGAGCTTAAGTATATTAATGTTGACAAGCCTGAGAGCTATTCGGCAGAGGCTATGGAGGAATTTTATAATAAGCTCTCGGCATCGGACGGCGATTATAATGCCGCGCTTGAGGCACCCTCATCCGTGCACCGCCCGAACATTATAGTTATTATGGACGAGGCCTTCTCGGATTTGTCTGTGCTGGGTGATTTTGAGACAAATGAGGATTATATGCCTTTTATACATAGCCTTCAGCAGGGGGCGGATAATACGGTGACGGGAACGCTTAATGTATCGGTTCTGGGCGGCAATACCGCTAATACGGAATTTGAATTTCTTACCGGTAATACTATGGCATTTCTGCCCTCAGGAAGTGTTGCATATCAGCAGTATGTTAAGAATGAGACCCCCTCTCTTGCATCGTATCTTAAGGCTCTGGGCTATAGTACAATAGCGGTTCATCCATATAATGCCTCTGGCTGGGACAGAAACAGAGTATATCCGCTTTTGGGCTTTGATAGCTTTTACTCTTTGAAGAACTTCAGCAACACAAAAAAAATAAGGGATTATGTATCTGATGAGTCTGATTTTGAAAAGCTTAAGAGTCTGTATGAAGCTAAGGAGGAGGGAGAGCCTCTGTTTATATTTAATGTGACTATGCAGAATCACAGCGGATATGACACAGCTTATGATAATTTTACACCGGATGTAACGGTTGAAGGAGCAAAATCACAGGCTCTCTCCATGTATCTGTCGCTTATAAGGCGGACGGACAGCGCGTTTGAGGATTTAATTAAATATTTTGAAAATCAGGAGGAGGACACGGTAATAGTTTTCTTTGGAGACCACCAGCCGACCGCCTATGTCAGCAATCCGATTTTGCGGAGCAATAATGTAGAGCCTAATTCACTTACTGAGGAGGAGACTTTGCTCAGATACAAGGTACCTTATGTAATATGGGCTAATTTTGATATTGATGAAAGCACCGGTACGGAGACCAGCGTAAACTATCTTATGACAGAGCTTTTGGAGAAGGCGGGACTTCCGCTTCCGCCGTATCAGTCATTTTTAAGCGAACTGAGGGAGGATTATCCGGTTATAAGCGCGGTTTCGGTAAGTGACAGTGAGGGAGAGCTCAGCACTGTCGGGGAGTGCCGGGAGGAATTGGAATTATACAATAGTCTGCAATATTATCTGCTGTTTGATTATGAAGAGTGAATTATATATAAAGTATTAAGGGGATATCGTAATGACCGACAGAGCTTACAGGCGCATATATACAAATCAGGATACAGTGCGGAGGATTGCATTATGGCTTTCCTTCCTTTTGCCTGTGGTTATTATGCTTTCCATTTTTGTCATAAAGGGAATATATCCTTTTGGCGACAGAAGCTTTCTTTTCTCTGACATGTATCATCAGTATCTTCCGTTTCTTACGGAGTTTGTAAGGAAAATCAAGGAGGGGGAGGGGCTGTATTATACCTACAATGTAGGAATCGGCTCTAATTTTCTGGCACTGTATGTTTATTATCTGGCAAGTCCTCTAAACTGGCCGGCTCTGCTTGTGCCCGGGCAATATCTCATTGAGTTTATGAGCTATCTTGTAATATTACGTCTTGGGCTGTGCGGGCTTTCTTCTTTTATATATTTACAGGGGCATTTTGAGGAGAAAAGCCCTGCGGCGCTGTTTTTTTCCTGCTTTTATGCTTTGTCCGGCTTTATTGCGGCTTATAATTAGAATGTAATGTGGCTTGACTGTGTCGTGCTTCTGCCGCTTATACTGCTTGGTCTTGAAAGGCTTGTAAAGGAGGGAAGGTGCGGACTGTACTGTGTTGCGCTTGCACTTTCAATCCTTACGAATTATTATATTTCAATAATGATTTGTATTTTTCTTGTCATGTATTTCGCAGTGCTCTTGCTGACTGAGAAAAGGAGTTTTAAGAGCATATTTAATTTTGCACTCTACTCCCTGCTTGCGGCGGGAATTTCTTCAGCGCTGCTGATACCTGAGGTATGTGCGATACTTGCCACTGATTTCGGTGAGATGGATTTCCCGGAAACACTCACAATTTATTTTTCTGTGTTTGACGAGCTGGCAAGGCATTGTCTGTGCGTGACTACAGAGCGCGGCCTGGAGCATTGGCCTAATATATACTGCGGCTGCGCGGTATTTTTTATGCTT
This sequence comes from Lachnospiraceae bacterium, assembly GCA_021200695.1. Lineage (GTDB taxonomy): Bacteria > Bacillota > Clostridia > Lachnospirales > Lachnospiraceae > Acetatifactor. Next base: position 802 of record JAJQGF010000321.1, on the reverse strand, counting down.
CCGATATACGTGTCTCATCAGGGGATTTCAATCAGAAGACGTTTTTGCAATATGGCGCTTGCCGGTATACTTCTCTTAAGCTTTGCAGTTAATGTTTTGGATTTCATCTGGCATGGGCTGAACTACCCCGATTCACTTCCGGCAAGGCAGTCCTTTATTTATATATTTCTCGTGATAGTCATGTGCTACGAGGTGTATTTAAAAATTGATAGGATATCGGAGAGATATATACTTTTTGGATATCTTGCAGCAGTAATTTTTATACTCTTTTGTGATAAATTCGTTGAGAGCAGTGATTTCGAACCGGGGATAGAGCTTCTGACGCTTCTGTTCGTAACAATATATGCTGTGCTTCTTTATCTCAGGCGTACTAATGACAAGCCCCGCGTCAGACAGCTTTTGGCTGCTGCAGCCCTTGTCACCGTGATTGCGGAGACAGGCATCAATACCTTTAATACGAGCGTAGGTACTGTAAGCCGTTCGGAATACCTTGACGGTATTACTGACTATGAGGCGTTGAATGAATATGTCAGTGAAAACAGCAGTACGGCATTGTACAGAATAGAGAAATTTACGAGAAAGACAAAAAATGACGGTGCATTGGCGGGATTTCCAACGGCCTCGGTCTTTTCATCTACGATGAATTCCTCGGTTATGGATTTGTATACGAGATTCGGTATGAGACACAGCAAGGTATTTTATGGCTTCGACGGCGCGACCGCTTTTACTGCGGCATTGCTGAATGTGGATTGGATGTTTGGAGAGGACGCGGATTATTCCAACAGCATATACAGTATTGCAG
>JAJQGF010000172.1 GCA_021200695.1 Lachnospiraceae bacterium | reverse complement strand
TTATATTAAGGAGGATTGGATTATGGCATTTGTTATTGGAGACACTTGTGTAGCATGCGGTGCATGTGAGGCTCAGTGCCCTGTGGGCGCTATCAGTATGGGTGATGGCAAATTTGAAATTGACGCGGATAAGTGCATAAGCTGTGGCTCATGCGCAGCTCAGTGTCCTGTAGGAGCTATTTCCGAGGACTAATAATACTTAAATATTCATACGTCTTAATTATGTACATTACCGAAAGGCATTTCAGAAAATGAAATGCCTTTTTTTCTTTCGTGACTGCATATTTATTGTGTTAGCCTGTACATTATTTTTTGCCTCCGCCTTTTCGTTCTTTTTAGCTGCCTTTTTGCCCTGCTTTATCTTTTTAACAGCACTTTTTGTTCTTAAAAGCTCGTCCATTTTTTTATAATATTCCTCATTTCTGTCAGAGATTCGGCGGTCGCGCTCCTCCTCTCTTTCCTCCTGCGCCCTGAACTGATAATCCAATTCTTTTATAATATTTTCCTTTATATCCCTGCACAACTCCTTATTATTTTCAACGAGCGTTTCCTTTATCAGCTGCTGTAAGAGCCACTGCAGACGTCTTGATTTATCCTCTCCATTTTCCGTCACTATGCCCGTATCGTGGACAGCTTCCCTTTCAAGCGGTCTGCTTGATACAATATCTATCGGTATCTGCGCCTCCCTGTACTCATTTTTAACTGTATCCTCGTCAGGGATAACATCTAGTTTTCCGTCCCTCAAAATCATTTTTATTGCTTTCAACTGTAGCCCCCTCTCCTTCATACTTTTAATCTGTTTAAATCTCTCTACGTCCTCAGATGTATAATATCTGTGTCCCAGCTCATTTCTCTTAATAGGGAGATGCAGTTCCTCCTCCCAATACCTTAACACATGACTCTCTACCTTAACCTCCTTTGCCGCATCTGAAATTAACAAATAATCATTCATATTATTTCCCCTTTCAATTAAATATAGTATTAAAAAAAGAGAACGTGCGTATCACACCCATTCTCTTTTGTAATATATGTATTCCATTTATAAACTATTGTCTGTCCCTGCGCGGTCTTTCCAGATTTGCAAACTTTGTATACTCAGGCAGCCATGCAAGCTCGACCGTTCCTATAGGACCATTTCTCTGTTTTGCTACAATTATTTCGGATACCCCCTTCTTGTCCGTATCATGGTTATAATAATCATCACGATAAATAAACATAACCACATCCGCATCCTGCTCTATCGCACCCGATTCTCTCAGATCAGACAACATTGGTCTGTGGTCAGGTCTCTGCTCAACAGCACGGCTCAGCTGTGACAGTGCAAGCACCGGGACATTAAGCTCTCTTGCTATACCCTTAAGCGAACGGGATATCTCGGATATTTCCTGCTGTCTTGAATCGGTATTTCTCGAGCCTCCCGACATCAACTGTAAATAATCAATAATAATCATTGATAAACCATGTTCAAGCTTAAGCTTTCTACATTTGGACCTCAGCTCTGACACTGTTATTCCCGGTGTATCATCTATGACAAGCTTAGAACGCCCTATTACACCTGCGCTTTCGATAAGCCTCTCCCAATCATTATCATTAAGCTGCCCTGTCCTCAGCTTCTGTGCATCCACACTAGATTCGAGGGAAAACATTCTGTTTATGAGCTGCTCCTTGCTCATTTCAAGACTGAAAATTGCAACCGGCAGCCCAAGCTTAAATGCAACATGCTGAGCTATATTAAGCACAAATGCCGTCTTTCCCATTGAGGGACGGGCCGCTATTAGTATCAAATCCGACGGCTGTATACCTGCCGTGCGATAATCAAGGTCCGTAAAGCCTGTTGCAATGCCTGTAACATAACCATCATTTTTAGAGGCCGCTTCAATTCTGTCCATTGCATTCATAACAACCTGTCTGATTGGCATGAAATCCTCGGCATTCCGCTTCTGGACAATTTGAAATATCTTCTTTTCAGTCTCCTCGAGTATGACCGTCAATTCCTCATTGCCGGCATAACAGGTATTTGCAATTTCTTCATTTAAGCGGATAAGTTTCCTCATGGTTGATTTTTCCGCAACAATATTTGCATAATATCTTATGTTAGCCGAGGTCGGAACCATTGTTATCAAATCTCTGACAAATTCCAGTGAACTCACCTCAGGCGGCACATCCTTTTCACGCAGCCTGTTCTGCAATGTTATCAAATCCACCGGACTTCCTGTATTATTCAGTTCAAGCATGGTCTCAAAAAGGATTCCGTACTGTCTGTTGTAAAAATCATCTCCCGAAATAAGCTCAGATGCAACAACAATAGCATCCCTGTCTATAATCATAGAGCCTATTACCGACTGCTCAGCCTCATCGCTGTGCGGCAGAATCCTTTTTATGGCATTTTCATCTATAGCAGGCATACCCAAACTACCTTTCTAGCTCTCCGAAACCTTCACTGTAAGCTTACCTGACACCTGCGGATGCAGCTTTACCATCACCTCAAATGTACCAAAGCTCTTAAGACTTTCAGACAACTGAATTTTCTTCTTATCGATTTCTATTCCATGCTGTTCCTTATACGCGGCAGCAATCTCTTTGGTAGAAACCGAGCCAAATGCCCTTCCGCCCTCTCCAGCTTTAATTTTTACCGTTACACTCTTATTTTCAAGCTCTGCTGCAAGCGCCTTTGCTTCGTCAAGCTGCTCCTTCGCCAGTTTTTCCTCATATGCCTTCTGAAGCTTTAAATCATTCATATTATTGGGAGTTGCCTCAACACCTATCTTCTTCGGCAAAATATAATTCCTTGCATATCCATCGCTGACATTAACTATATCGCCCTTCCTCCCGAGCTTTTTTTCGTCCTGAAGTAAAATTATCTTCATAAAATTCATCCCTTCCCGGCTTATATTTCGTTATTATCAAGCATACTATCTATAGTGTGCTTAAGTATTCCTATTGCCTCGGCAAGACCTGTCCCCTCCATCTGGCATGCTGCAGTGTTTAAATGTCCGCCGCCACCCATTCTCTCCATAATTATCTGAACATTCACCTCATCAATAGAGCGCGCGCTGACATAAATCTTGCCCTGATACTCAGTGAGAACAAAGCTTGCCTTGATTCCCTTTATATTCAAAAGCTCATTAGCCGCCTGAGCTCCAATAATTGTCGGGCTTGGCAAATCGTCCGCCGTACATACCGATATTGCAAAGCACTGTCTGTATATTTCTGCCTGGCTTACCGCATCCGCCTTCGCCTTATATTCCATCGCATCTTCCCTGAACAGCTTCCTTACGCGAGTCACATCAGCTCCGCTTCTCCTTAAGAAGGCTGCCGCTTCAAAGGTTCTGACACCTGTCTTTGTCGTGAAATTATTGGTGTCAATCATAATGCCTGAATACATGCAGTCCGCTTCCTCAGTACGTATTTTAATATTGTCATATGTATACTGCAATATCTCCGAGACCATCTCACATGCCGACGAAGCATAAGGCTCTACATATGAAAGCGTTGCATTCTCAATAGTCTCTGTTCCCTGCCTGTGATGGTCCAGCACCACCACGGATTTGCAGAATCTCAGCAAATCCGGACACTCAGTAAGCGATGGTTTATTTACATCCACCACTATAAGCACGGTATTCATGCCTGCAATCTCTATAGCGCGCTGACTATCTATTATCATATCCTCATCGTATTCAGGATTATTTTTAAACAAATCAACAAGAGGCTGTATTGCGGAGGTTGCATCATTCAACACAATATGTGCCTTCCTGCCCAAAGTCTGCGCTACCCTGTATATTCCCACAGTTGCGCCAAAGCTGTCAGCATCAGGAAGCTTGTGACCCATAACAATCACCTTATCCTTGCCCGTTATAATCTCTCTCAGCGCGTGTGCTTTTACTCTTGCCTTTACACGTGTATTCTTTTCTACCTGCTGGCTCTTGCCCCCATAATATGTAATACTCTCAGGAGTTTTTATAACGGCCTGGTCGCCGCCTCTTCCGAGCGCAAGGTCAATGGCATTTCTTGAAAATTCATAGTTCTGCGCATAAGTCAGCCCATCCAGACCCACACCTATACTGATTGTAACCGCCATCTCATTGCCGATGTTTACGGTTTTAACCTCCTCAAGCAAATCAAATCTTGTCTCCTGAAGCTGCGCTATAGCCTTCTTTCTCAAAATTACAAGATACTTGTCCTTCTCAAGCTTCTTACTTATACCGTCCAACGCCGAAATATATTTATTAATCTTTCGGTCTATCAACGCCGTAAGCAACGAACGCCGTACCTCCTCAACACTCTCAAGCGCCTCCTCATAATTATCAAGATAAATCATCCCCACCGCCAGACTCTGGTCATCAACCTCCTGAAGTGCTATGTGAAGTGCTGTTTCGTCAAAAAGGTAAACCGCGATAAGATAACCGTTATAATCACCAGCATCTATCATATCACTGTGTTCAGCCATTTCCTTGAGAGAAATCTTACGTAATCTTATAACATATTCGCAGCCGTCATATTCAAGCTCATACTGAGCCTCGTCGACACCCGTGTCGTCAGGCAGCCTGTCCTTTGTAATTGTAGGAAACAGTGCCGTAATAGATTTAGAATAACCCTTAGGCTGATGAATCACATTTTCAAAAGCAATATTTGTCCAGATAACCTTTCCCGAATCGTCCAATAAAGCATATGGAATATCCAAATCGCGCAGAAGCTTCCTCTGTATCTGTCCATACTCGGTAGCAAAGCTTATAAGCTCATTCATAATGACCGGCTTATTATAAAAATAAAGCGTAAGAGTAATAATAAAATAAAAAATCAAAAAGCCTGTCAGCAGTATGCCCGCACGATAATCAAGCATATAGATGGCCGCATCAACAGCACAGAGCAAAAAGCCCAGATATATGCTAAATTTTATATAAGTCTTTATTCTGCCTTTTAACTTAATTCTTTTTTTCATAGTATACCTCTGGCGGACATACACTCATATATATTTGAACAAAACTCTGCCCTTACTGTACATTATAACAAATAAGTTGTCATGTTGCTACTATTTAATTTGTTATTTCCTGCCGCATTAAAGGAACATTTCGCGGATTCCGCGGTGAAAAGCTGCATAATTTTAGGGAGCATGCCAAATAGCAGCCTGCTCCCTTGAAACCAAAATATTATTTGCCGGATTTAATCCTGAACATACGGCATCAGGGCAAGATGACGCGCTCTCTTTATAGCGACTGTCAGAGCTCTCTGATGCTTAGCGCAGTTACCGGTGATACGGCGGGGAAGAATCTTTCCTCTTTCAGACACGTATCTCTTAAGCTTATTGGTATCCTTGTAATCAATTACATTATCCTTGCCACAGAATACGCAAACTTTCTTTCTCCTGCGAATTCCGCCTTTTCTTCTCATTGGAGAATCGGTTTTCTCTGCCTTGTTATAAGCCATTGTCAGTACCTCCTGTTAAAATCAAAACTTAGTTAAACGGTAATTCTTCATCAATGCCATCGGGAATATTCATAAAGCCATCTCCGGCTGCTGAAGGCGCAGGTGTACTGTTATTGCCTCCGGCATATCCGCCATTGCCAAAGCCTCCATCACTGTTGCCTGAAGCATTTTTGCTCTCCGCAAACTCAATCTCATCGACTATCACACGAACACTGTAAACCATCTGTCCGTCCCTGTTTGTGTAATTATCGTTCTGAATTCTTCCTGAAACGACTACCTTTACACCCTTGCGAAGATAACGCTCAATAAACTCTGCCTGTTTGTTAAAAGCCGTACAGTTAAAGAAATCCGCATCAGGCTCACCCTCACGCTTAAATCTTCTGTCTACAGC
>JAJQGF010000128.1 GCA_021200695.1 Lachnospiraceae bacterium | reverse complement strand
CTCGCCCGCGGAAACAACTCTTCCGTCAAAGCCAAGCGCTGCACCCTCTGAAATCTTATCCCTTATAAACTGCTCTCTTGAAGGCACTCCTTACGCATGCATCCGGTAAAGCTCAACTCCTGTTCCCTCAAGCTCCTTTTCGGCCTGAATAAAATATCTGCCGTCAGTCCAGAGTCCCGCTCCATCGCGCCAAACAAGAAGAGTACCATTTGAACCTGAAAAATTGCAGAAATACTCGCGCACCTTAAAATAATCGCTTACATACTCGGAATTATGAAAATCAGAGGTAGGAATCATGTAATATTCAATCGACATAGCCTCCATTACAGCCCTGAGCTCTGATAATCTCTTTTTAACTTTTATATTTTCCATATAAATAACCCCTGATATAATCAATATCCTTCCGTAAGCTCACCCTTTAAAAGACCTACCGCCCTTGAGGTGCCGATGCGCTCGCAGCCAAGTCCGATAAACATCTCCAAATCCTCAAGAGTTGAAATTCCTCCTGCCGCCTTTATCTTCACCCTCGGACCGATATATCTTTTGAAAAGCTCAATATCCTCTTTCACCGCCCCGGCATCTCCAAATCCGGTGGAGGTCTTTATGTAGTCAGCACCGGCATTTGTCACAGCCCTGCACATTGCTATCTTCTCCTCCTCATTAAGATAGCAGGTCTCAATTATAACCTTGAGAATATGAGCGCCGCAGACCTTCTTAACAGTTCGTATTTCCTCCTCAACCCTGTCATATAGTCCATTCTTGACATCGCTTATATTTACCACCATATCTATTTCGCTGCAGCCGTCCTTAAGCGCCTGTACAACCTCCGCGGTCTTGGCCTCCGTCACGCTGTAGCCCAGAGGAAAGCCTACGACAGTACATATATTTACCTTATCACCGTATTTATCATGTATTCTTTTGATGTATGAAGGCGGAACACATACGCTGGCAGTATGATACAGGACTGCCTCATCGCAAAGCCTTACGATATCTTCCCATGTAGCAAACGGCTTGAGCTGTGTGTGGTCAACCTTTTTTAAAATTTCACGTGCTTCCATTTTCCCTCCGTTTATATGCGTCGACCGCGAATATCTTTTATTTACTCCATTCCCAGAAACTGCTTAACAACGCTTTTCATCTCATCAATATCACACTGTCTGTCATGAAGTACGGGCGCAGTCCTGATTTCCTCAATGGCATTCGGAACCCTGACATTTGCAAGCCTTGAAAGCTCGTCCACAAGCTCAAAGTCCCCCATGGAGTCGTACTTCTTATCAATAGCGTTCATTACGCTTCTGGTAAACTTAAACGGGCTTGCCGTTGATGCTATAACTGTCTTTGTCCTGTCTCCTGTCTCATCAACATATTTACGGTACACCGCAGAGGCAACCGCCGTGTGTGTGTCAAGCACATATCCGCAGTTATTGTAAAGCCTTGAAATTTCCTCCGCCGTCTGCTGCTCACTTGCATAGTTTCCGTAGAAATCAGCAAGCTCCTTTTTCATCTCATCATCAATTTCATATTTCCCGCTTTCAGAGAGCGAAGCCATCATCTCTCTGTTTCTGTCAGGATTATTGCCTGCTATACGGTATATAAGCCTCTCAAGATTGCTGGAAATGAGTATATCCATTGACGGCGACGAGGTGAGAACAAACTCTCTGTTTCTGTCATATGTACCCGTTCTGAAGAAATCATACAGCACCTTATTCTCATTTGATGCGCAGATAAGCTTTGCTATGGGAAGCCCCATATTTTTTGCATAAAAGGCGGCGAGTATATTTCCAAAGTTCCCTGTGGGAACTACCACATTTATCTTCTCTCCCTCAGCAATCCTTTCCTCCCTCAAAAGACTTGCATACGCATACACATAATAGCACACCTGAGGCACAAGTCTTCCAATATTTATGGAATTTGCTGATGAGAACTGGAAGCCCTTCTCTCATTCATCTCTTTCTCAAGCTCCCTGTCAGAAAAAAGCTTTTTCACACCGGTCTGTGCATCGTCAAAATTTCCGTGAATGCCTACGACCATGGTATTCTTACCCTTCTGAGTAACCATCTGCTTCTCCTGAATGGGACTGACACCATTCTTGGGGTAAAATACTGCTATCCTCGTACCCTCAACGTCTGAGAAGCCGGCAAGCGCTGCTTTCCCTGTGTCGCCGCTTGTAGCAGTCAAAATCACAATTTCATTTTTTATATTATTCTTTTTAGCGGAGGTGATTAACAGATGCGGCAGTATTGAGAGAGCCATATCCTTAAATGCAATAGTTGAGCCATGGAATAATTCAAGATAGTATGCACCCTCTGCCTCCACAAGCGGCGCTATCTCCACAGTATCAAATTTTTCATCATATGCTCTGTCTATACAGGTCTTAAGCTCGTCCTCGGTAAAATCCGTAAGAAAAAGCTTCATCACCTCATATGCCACCTGCCTGTAATCCATTGCCGAGAGCTCCTTAAGGCTCTTGTCCAGAAGCGGAATATGATTCGGAACAAACAATCCCCCGTCCTCTGAAAGTCCTTTTAAAATTGCACGGGATGCGCTGATTGGATTCTCCCCGCTTCTTGTGCTGTTATATAATACCTCCATGATATCTCCCTTCGTGCCAAAAAGCACATTCTTTGTCATTTATTAGTATTTTTGTATAAACGATTACAGTATAGCATAATTTATTTTCACACGCAATTAATTTAATCCGTTGTATAGAATTCATGTCCTCCGTGATTAAAAAGATATTCAAGATTCGCTTCAAACCAGCTCATTTTGCTGCTGTCCGCGTAACCTCTTGCGACAAAATACAGAGCCCCCTCTGAGATATCCTCTCCTGACAGCGCCCTCTCCACAGCCTCCCTCGTTTCTTCACTTATCGTCACTTCATAATATCTTCCGTTTGAGACCGGGGAAAACTGCGCAACTCCCTTATCCGTCTGAAAAATAACTTCGGTCACGGTATCGGGAAAGCTTTCATCCTCCACTCTGTTCAATACCACATTGGCCACCAGAAGCTTGCCCTCATCATCCTCTGAGCCAGCCTCCGCCTCCACAATCCGGCACAGTGCCTCAATATCCTCGTCACACAGCTCATATATAAGCTCATTTTCCTTTTCAAGGATATTGCAGTCCACAACACGCTGTCCCGATGCAGCCACATCTGCTATACCAATTGCGCTTACCGTCTTGTCCGCAATAATGCTCTCGTCAAGCTCAAGCTGATTTACAGGGGAATATACCGCTTCAAAATTGATTTCAAATCCCCTCACGCACAAGAAGCTCACTAAAAATAACAGATTAACCAGAACAAGACCTGCAACTGCTCTTTTATACATCATCCTCTTATTTAAGCCTCCAAATATATTTTTACCGGGCGTGTCCCAGGTTATACATTCCCGATATAGTAATTTATGAAGATGCTGTTAAAAATATTTACGAATTGTTTAAATTCTTTTTAAATGTTATACTTAAAGGGTAATTTTTAGACATTAAATAATCGGCCGCTCAGATACGGTCGGCACAGGGGTGACAATAATATGTGCAGCAGCAAAAATAATAAGGAAAATCCCAGTCCTGACAGCTCTCCTATTGCCCACTACAATGGGGTTTTTTCTGCGCGCAGAAAAAACGGTGAAATCTACTTTCGCGCATCTCTCACCCACAAAAACAAGCATATAAGCCTGGGCAGCTTCCGCGAACCCCAAAAAGCGCATCAGGCATATCTTGAGGGAGGCCGTCTGCTTTCAGACAAGACCGTGTCGCTGATAGACTACAACAGAAGCTCTCCTCTTTCATTTGAAAAATGGGTATGCCTTATTAATTACAGGGACAATTCCATATATTTAAGCAGCCCGATTTATATAGGCCAGCGCATAATCTATTATTATCTCTCACCTTCACATATATTAAAATTTGACATGGACGACTTATTTTACTACTCATCACACAAAATAATGTGCCGGGGCAGACACTATTTTGTCTCTGATTACGGAATGCAGGTAAACATTGCGGCAAGATACGGGATAAAAAACTATGCTGTAAGAGGAAGGGATTATGATTTTATAAACGGCGATGAGACTGATTTCAGACGTGAAAATATTTCCGTCACAAATATTTACCATGGACTTAGAAAATCGGATGTTAAAGGCGGCACAATTTACAGCGTATATATTCATGTTCGCGGCAATCTCCTTGTGGGAAGATATGACAGCGAAATAAAGGCTGCCATCGCATACAATAAGGCAATAGATATTCTGAAGAAAAACGGTGTAAACAAAAATTATACTCCAAACTACATTGATGGGCTTTCTCCGAGTAAATATGCGGAAATCTATTCAGCCCTGACAATATCAAGGGGAATCATAAATTTCCGCATAAAAGATAAAATATAGCTTACCATACTATTTTTCACTATAGTCAACAAAGCTGATATTTAAGCTGGCATATCCTGCAATTCCGTCCACAGCAGCATCATCCTTGTACTGCCACATTGTAAACTTATATGGATAGTCAGGCACATCCGCTATCTGTGACAGCCATACATCATATGCCGTAAGCTTTGACATATCAATTTCCTTGATAAGCCACTCCTTATTGCCATATATTATCGGGTTATATCCCGCATTCTCTATTGTTTCCAGAAAAGCCTTCGCTATCGATGTCTTTTCGGCCCTGCTAAGCGTATCTATCCTCGCGTCATCATTCGCGACAAATTCCATGTCATATGCCACAGGATATTCCACCTTATAATCCCTGATATTCTCAAGAACCATATTTGCCTCCTCTATAGCCTCATCCTCAGTGACAGCCTGAGAATAAAAATATACCCCTATCTGAAGGCCCGCATCCGAGGCACGCTTAATATTGTCCGCAAAATACTCGTCAAGCACAAGCTGACCGCTGCCATATCCCCTGGCGCCGACACGTATCATAACAAAGCTTATTCCCGCCTTTTTGAGCTTCACAAAATCTACATAATCATCATATTTTGATATATCAACACCCGCATATGACATCTGCTTTCCATCTACATAATACTTCATAATATCAGACTGACATACAAGCTTTGTAAAATCATATCCGTGCTTAGGAAGATAAGGACTTATAAGCACCCACTCCTCTTCGCCGTCCGCATACTGTACAAGAGTATGCTTGCCATCTGTAGAAGGGTCATCCTCCACAGTCTCAGGTGTAACCGACTGTGAAGGCTCTACCTCTGTCTCAGTTGTCTCCTCGGGATACATATCCCAGAAATCCAGGTCATCGGGTCTTAACTTACTTCCGCTTATTACGGCTTCCGAGCTCTCCTCCGTAATTATAACCTGCTGCGGTACAGAGGAGGATGTATTGCCTCCTCCCTTACTGCTGCTGTTAGATATAAGCACAATAATAAATATTGCGGCAATAAATATTGTAACGGCCACAATAGCTGTTATAAATACCGGTGACATACCGGAGTGTTCATCATAATCATCTGGTAAACGCAAAGGCTCTCCTCCTTATGCCCTGACAATCACCTTCTTAGGGCATTTCTCGGCACACACACCGCATCCGGTGCATTTTTTATGGTCTATTGTAGCATGAAAGTCTTTAACTGTCACTGCACCATTAGGGCAATTCTTAACACATATGCCGCAGCCTATACATCCCACCTGACATGCTTTCATTGTGACAGGTCCCTTGTCGGTGGAGCTGCATGCAGCTACCTGCTTTGCATTATAAGGAATGAGCGAAATAATATGCTTCGGGCAAATATCAACACACTTTCCGCATGCCTTACATTTTTCCCTGTCAACCACCGCAATGCCGTTGACTATCGATAT
>JAJQGF010000073.1 GCA_021200695.1 Lachnospiraceae bacterium | reverse complement strand
ATGAATCTGCTGTCACAGCATCGCCTTTTTTAAGAGCCCTGAGAAGCTTTACAATCTCTGCGTCACACTTTTCCTCCGCCTCGTCAGTATCTGAGACTTTAGCATGTGAAGCTCTTAAATATCCCTCGCTCTCAAGAACCTTAAAGCCTGCATAAAAGCTTTCGTTTCCCGCCTTTATGCAAAGATTAAATTTCACATATACCGCAGGCGGATAAAAAATACTCAAAAATCTCCTCACAATAAGCTCATATACCTTCGCCGACGACGGCGAAAGGGAATTCAAGTTGTTAATGCCCTGACCGGTAGGAATTATTGCATAATGGTCTGTTATCTGTTTGTCATTGACGTATCTCGTCTTCGCAAGGCCCTTATAGCTTTCCTTCCGTAAAACCTCTTCTGCCAGTCCGGCGCAGGTCTGGTATCTGCGCAAACCGGCTATATTTTTATGTATCTCCTTTGAGACCGCGGCTGACAATACGCGGGCATCAGTTCTGGGGTAGGTGGTAAGCTTTTTTTCATATAACTCCTGCGCGATTGCAAGAGTCTGATCCGGGCTAATCTTAAAATATTTTGAGCAGTCGTTTTGAAGCTCAGCAAGATTATAGAGCAGAGGCGCGTTTTTATTCTCCTTCTTTATTTCAATATTTTCAACAAATAAATCCCTGCCGCTCTCTCCTTCGGTGAGACTGCAAATAAGCTCATTTGCAGTCTTTTTCTCCTTAAAGCCATTCTCCTTATAAAGCAATGGCGATTCAAAATATTTTGAGCCGGAGACAGCCTTCCATTCACACGGAATGCTTCTGCCCTGCAGCTTAAAATTCCCGATAACCCGATAAAAAGGAGTTTTTACAAATGTACGTATTTCTCTTTCTCTGTTTACAATCATTCCAAGAACGCATGTCATTACTCTTCCGACAGAAATGACAGCCTTGTCACGTTTCAAATAATCCCTGACAGTCCTCCCGTATTTTAATGTGAGTACCCTTGAGAAGTTAATACCCATGAGGTAATCCTCTTTAGCCCTGAGATATGCAGCAGCGCTGAGATTATCATATTCCGAAAGCTCCTTCGCCTCTCTTATCCCGCGCAGTATTTCCTCCTCAGTCTGGGAGTCTATCCAGACTCTCTTTCTAAGCTTACCCTTAATGCCTGCCATCTGCTCGACAAGACGGTAAATGTATTCTCCCTCACGCCCGGAGTCAGTACATACATATATTGTACCTACATCCGCTCTGTTTAAAAGAGAGCTCACAATCATATACTGCTTTTTAGAGCCTTCTATGACCTCATACTTAAATTCCTTCGGAATAAAAGGAATTGTATCAAAGCTCCATCGCCTATATTTTTCATCATATGCCTCCGGATAGCTCATTGTCACAAGATGTCCCACACACCAGGTTATAATTGCATTGTCCGCCTCAAGATAGCCGTCCTTTGATTTCATATTCAGTTTTAAAGCATTGGCAAACTCTCTTGCCACGCTAGGTTTCTCTGCTATAAAAAGACTCTTATCCACCAAGCTTACCTTTTTCCATATTATATATACTTTTAAGCTCTACGCTTCCATTCCGGGAAAGGTCTGCAAGCTCATCGCTGAAGCCTCTCTCCGAATACAATACAGCTCTGTCCACAACAATTCCGGCACTCTTCGCGTCAGCGAGAAGCTGTCTGTAATCGCCTATATCGGCCTTTCTGTAAAATATGCATTTGCCTGCAGCCCGTTTTGACTCAGCATCAACCGCCACAATATCTATAACGCCGTCCCGGCCCCGCCACTGCGAAACCTCATACGCATCCCCAAGCTCGTCTGCAAATACCTGTCTGCATATACGGCTATAATCCTCGTTTGCAAATCTGTCAAAATCTCTGCTGATTTTTAAATCATAAAATTCCTCAGGCGAAAGCATTTCCAAAAGACTCTTATTTGGAAACAAAAACCTGAAATAGAACTTCACATATGGATTTGTTATATGGTAGACTCCGGAATATACCTTTTCGATAAGGTCAAGCTCCATAAGATTTTTTAGATAAACACTTATTTTTGCCCTTGAGAAGCCCGTTATGCCGTAAATGTCGTTAAGCCGGCAAAAGCCTCTTGCAATATTGACAAGAAGTGTGCTGTAAACCGCGGTTTCCCGAAGCTCACCGCTAAGATATGCAGACATTTCCCAATACAGTCTGCTCTCCCTGCACAGTATATTTCTGATAACATTTTCCCTGAAATCTACACCCGCATCAAAGCTCTGCCAAAGACCCGGTATTCCTCCAAGCACCATATAATTTTTTACGGCATCCTCTCTGCTGTATTTAGGAAATATTTCCAGCATGTTGGGAAAGGACATCTCCTTTACCTTCATAAAGCCGTCTATATATGCAGCCGAGGTACCGATAATATCAACCATGCTGTTCTCTATCCATCCGGCGGCTGAGCTTAAAAGCACAATAAAAACCGGACGGCTGAGTCTTCTTCCGTCAACAAAGGCTGCAAGCTCGGCAAAAAAGCTCTCCGAGCTTTTTACTATGTATTGAAATTCATCAATAATAAGAATCTTTTTATCATTTGAGGCGGGAAAAATTTTGTTTAAAATATCCGAATATCCCGACAGTGCGGTGACTGTTGAATTATCCTGCGCCACATCCTGAAGCTCAGCCGACCATTCGTAAATCTGCTCTGCCTCCGAGCATGATTTTGCAGCATAGTATGAGCTTGTTCTGTCTTTCACAAATTCTTTTAAAATTTCAGTTTTACCAATTCCCCGTATTCCGTAAAGCACGAGAAGCTGGCTTCCCTCCTCGCCGTAATAATGCTCTAAAAAATCTATTTCCGCTCTTCTGCCTGCAAACATAAACACCTCACTGCATATTTCCGAGAATGCTTTCAATATCCTCCGGCGGCTGAGGCTTTCCAAGCAAAAAGCCCTGTACCACATCACAGCCTATTGAATCAAGATACCTGTACTGTCTTTCATCCTCGACGCCTTCAGCAATAGCTTCATAGCCCAGAGTTTTCACCATGCTTATAATTGACTCCGTTATAATTCTTGTAGATGAATCCGTAAGAACCGTATCTATAAAGGATTTGTCAATTTTAAGTGTGTCGATTGGCAGTCTTTTAAGATAAGAAAGTGAGGAAAAGCCCGTGCCAAAATCATCTAGTGATATTCTGACTCCATGCGCCCTGAGCTTACTCAGCTTGCCTGATATGGCATCAAAATCATCGATGAGAATGCTTTCAGTTACCTCAAGCTCTATCTCAGACGGGTTAACTGAATATCTGTCTATCATAGAGAGAATTCCGTTTACAAAGTCCTCCCTGCTGCATTGGAGTGCAGAAATATTAATAGACATGATAAAATGAACTCCATATTTTTTACTCCACTCCGCATATTGCTTTATGCTTTGCTCCACAACCCAATTGCCGATTGGAATAATCGCACCGTTTTTTTCCGCTATAGGAATAAAAACAGCAGGACTTATCATTCCATTGTCGCCGTCTCTCCAGCGCACCAGAGCCTCGACGCCGCGCAGCTTATTATCTCCTATATAATACTGAGGCTGAAAATGCAGAATAAAATTACTGTTAAATATAGCCTCCTTAAGCTTCTTTTCAATTTCAACAGAATTTATAAAGTCACTAAGCACCCGGGAATTAAAGTACTGAATTGAATTTTTGCCAAGCCTTTTTCCGTTAAAAAGCACAATCTCGGCACAGTTTATAAGCTCAAGGGCATTCGTGGAGGCCTCAGGATATTCAGCCACGCCAAAGCTCACATCAAGCTCCACCGAGCGTCCGTCACTTAACACAAACGGCTTCTTTAAACGCTTTTTTATACGATTATATATCTGTTCTACGCTATGTGCACCTACAGGGTCGGATATTGCAATGCAATACACATCACTGCTCATATGACATACTATCAGATGCTCATTTGAAAACTCCTTGAGATAGCTTCCGAACTGCTGGATAATTTCATCTCCGACCACAATACCCATGCTGTCATTAATCTTTTTAAAATCATCTATATCAAGCATCATAACACTGACAATGCTGTTGTTATCGGATGCCGCCCTGACAAATTCTCCCAGAAGACGCACAAAATAATTCCGGTTGTATAAGCCTGTCAGTGTATCATAATATGCCATGTACGTAAGCTCATCATTCTGGAATTTTATCTTTGTGATATTGTCAATGCTTATTATCTTATCTGTAGGCCTTTTGTTCTCATCATAAATGATTCTGACCTGAAATTTAAACCACGTTTTACTGCCCTTTTTAGGACACTCTAACGAAGCATATTCGCTTCCGCTTTTTTCCGTATAGATTGCATCCCTGAGAGCAAGCGAATATGAAGCCTCCACAGCCTCAGTAAGCCTCGTAAGCTCTTTGATATCTTTAATTTCAAAATCAAAGTAATCACTCCACCTTCCGAGCGTAACTACTTCGCTTTTTTCAAATGAACAGTAAAGAAACGCATTTGTGGTGCTGTCACAGATTAACCTGTACATGCGCTCCTTTATGCTCAGCTTCTGGTTCATCGCTTTCAACAGGTCTAATTGATAGCGCATTTCTTCCATAATGTTATCTCCCTCAATACCTTCGCCCGATAAACAGCGCTATTTTGCAGCTATATATCCCTTAGCCTTCAAAAGCTCTGCGCAGAGAATAGCTCCGCCTGCCGCGCCGCGCACAGTATTATGTGAGAGTCCGATAAACTTATAATCGTATATAGTATCCTCCCTGAGTCTGCCAATGCTGATGCCCATACCATTCTCATAGTTCACATCCATTGACACCTGCGGTCTGTTGTCCTCCTCAAGATATTGTATAAACTGCTTTGGTGCACTTGGAAGTCCCAATCGCTGAGGCTCTCCGCTGAAGGCTCTGAGCTTTTCAATAAGCTCATCCTTTGAAGGCTTTTTATTGAAGCTTACAAATACCGCAGCTGTATGACCGTTTAATATAGGCACACGTATACACTGACATGTTATTACAGGACTTGTCGCGGGTACAATTACTCCACCCTCAACTCTTCCCCATATACGCAGAGGCTCCTTTTCACTCTTTTCTTCCTCTCCGCCGATGTACGGTATGATATTTCCGAGCATCTCAGGCCAATCCTTAAAGGTCTTGCCTGCACCTGAAATAGCCTGATAGGTAGTTGCAACCACTTGTGAGGGTTCAAATTCCCTCCATGCGGTAAGCGCGGGAGCATAGCTCTGTATAGAACAGTTTGGCTTAACAGCGACAAATCCCCTTGAGGTTCCGAGTCTCCTTCTCTGAAATTCAATTACCTCAGCATGCTCGGGATTGATTTCCGGTACCATCATCGGTACATCCGGTGTCCATCGGTGAGCGCTGTTATTAGAGACAACAGGTGTTTCCGTCTTAGCATAATCCTCTTCAATTTTCTTAATTTCATCTTTGGTCATATCGACCGCGCTGAAAACAAAGTCAACCTGTGATGCTACCTTCTCAACCTCATTTACATCCATGACAACAATATTTTTTACAGCCTCCGGCATTGGCGTATCCATCTTCCACCTGTCACCCACAGCCTCCTCGTAGCTTTTTCCGGCTGAGCGCGGACTTGCTGCAATTGTAGTAACCTCAAACCACGGATGTTTTTCGAGCAAGGAGATAAATCTCTGTCCTACCATACCCGTTCCGCCTAAAATACCAACCTTTAATTTTTCACTCATTTCCTTACCTCCGAATGGCAATATGCCTATATTATATAATAATTATTACCGCTCAATTTATAATACACGGGGAGTCTCGGGCAGCTTCATGCTCTCTCCCGCAAGATATTCCTTATAT
>JAJQGF010000178.1 GCA_021200695.1 Lachnospiraceae bacterium | reverse complement strand
ATTGTCCTCCACCTGACCGCTCGCTGCAACATCTCCCTCGCTTGTTTCATCGCGGATCACTGCCTCCGGTCTCACATATCCCTTCATATCCAAATTCTCCTCATAATGACCTTAAAATCACAGCAATTACTCAT
The DNA here is from genome assembly GCA_021200695.1 of Lachnospiraceae bacterium. Lineage (GTDB taxonomy): Bacteria > Bacillota > Clostridia > Lachnospirales > Lachnospiraceae > Acetatifactor. The sequence goes on along the minus strand of JAJQGF010000178.1, from coordinate 5,709 downwards.
TTATATTAGCTTAATGGTGAAATATTGTCAATAAAATATGCATTTATTTAATAAATTTATTAATCTTATTAGTTTTCCTGCCGCGTGAAAATATCCCCGTGCTCGACAGTGCGCCGTCAAGTCCAAGCGCCGCAGCCACCCATACTGCAAGCGAGGCGATACGCAGGCAGTTCTTTTTCATAAGAGCTCCATATACAATAATGGCAGCTTTCCAGAAGCCTGCCGACAGTCTGCGCGCATAATCCGTGCAGCTTGAAAATTCATGCCGTGCAAGCTTATAGCTCTTGTAGCGGCTTAATGCGTCATATATTGCTTTTATGCTTTTTTCTTTGTAACTGTATTCCTGTTTTGCGTGGAAAAATGTGGCAAAAAGCACCATATATCCGATAATATCCTCATATTCTCCGGGACATGAGCAGCCTTTAAATTCCTCATATGCAAGCACTGCCGCCCTCATCCAGTTTTCTGCATAATCGTCGTGGTATATATTTGACTCGGAATGCTGATTAAACCTATAGCAGTACACATTGCTGTCAGTAAAGCTGTAACGCGGAAAATGGTAAAAGCATCTTATATTAAACAGCTTATCCTCCGCATAAGACAAATCATCAAACTTAATTCCAAATTTCCTTAAAAAGTCGGAAAGATACAGCTTTCCCCAGACATATGAAAGTCCGCCGTTTGAAAAAAAGCCTCTGAATCTGAAATCAGCGCCCCCTATGTCAGTATCCTCCGAAAAATTATGTCTGCCCGCCTCCACAATTTTCCCGTTCATATCCCGCAGATAATTTCCGATTGATATGTCGGAGCCATTTTTTTTAAGTGTTGTATACAGTCTGGCTATGACCTCCTCATCAGGAAGATAATCGTCCGAATCCACAAACATAATATATTTTCCCTCTGCCGCCTCAAGACCTGTATTTCTTGTTTCGGAAATGCCTGACATAACAGGAAGCTCTATATATTTTACCTTTGAATTCTTTAAAGCATATTCCCGGCATATATCGCAGTCGGCTTCATTCTCAGATGCATCATTTACAAGTATTATTTCCAAATCCTCATGCGTCTGGTATAAAATACTGTCCAGACATTTTCTAAGATGTCCTGCGGAATTATATACAGGTACAATTACAGAAACCTTGTCCATTAATTTACCTCATTCCCTCTTATTTTTCCCACAGTCTGAGCTGTTTCATCCTTCTGCTTCTCTGTCCGGCCTTTTTAAGCACTGCTGCCGTACTTACTCCCCTGAGCTTTTTATTGTTGCGAGCAAATCTGACAAAGGTAAATATCCACAGAAAAGGCCACAGCGGAATAATGCGTCCCACACCCGGAAAATTGAGCAGCATCTGGTGATGAAGCTCTCTGGCATATCCTGCCGGGCCGCTACCGCGCATCGCAACCATGCGCTCCGAAGAGCTTTTGCCAAATTCCTCGGCCTCCAATATCTCCTCCATAAATTCCATGCAGTTAATCCTTCCGTCAGGCTCCATCCATTTAATGCTCTCCTCACTGAGGCCCAGATATCTGACACAGACAAGAGTCACCATGTCCGAAAAGCCCTTTACACCGCTTTCACGCACCAGCCTCAGATAGCACGTTTTTTCTGTCTCCTCAATATAACGACTCCAGAAAACAGTCCAATCACATAAAAGCTTAAGTCCAAAGCCGGCACGCAGAAAATGCTGTAGCATATGCAGCAGGAGTTCATAAGCGTGATATGCCGGACCAAGCGCCGGAAGCTCTACACCCATACAATTCATAACGCATGAATTGTCGGCGCAGCGCAAAAGCTGCCCCGCCATGTAATCATTCATGCTCTTATTGTCAAAGGGCTCAGCCAGCATTATATGAAGCTCAACCTCGATATTTTCAGCAGTCCTGAACACAACATGATGATGAGAGTGCTGTTTGTCCTCACATATACAGCCGCAGCGCTTTATTACCTCCACAGCGTCCTTAAGTCTCTTTGCATCCGTAAGCAGTAAATCCACATCGCCGGATTTTCTGTATTCTGGCACGGGATAAAAGCATGCAGTTGCCGCGCCCTTCAAAATAAGCACCTCAATTCCGGCCTGACTTAAATTTGACACAAGATATTTACAGAGAAACAGCAGACGGTAATTTTGCTGCACTACAGCTCTGGTATGTCCTTCAACCAACGCTTTTACCGTATGCGGCACCTCCTCAATATTCATTATTCCCTCGTATATAAGCGCAGTGACACCATGTGCGTCTGCTGTTTTGGCAATTATTTCCCAATCGGGTGCCTTATTGCCAAAGCTGCATTTGTACTCCGTGGCTTTTTCACCTGTAATACCTTCTCTTATAAGCCCAAGCAGACATCTCTCCTCCAAAGAAAATTCAGGCGCATCGGCAGAATCCGATGCCTCCTGCGGCATTTGAGCGGTGTTCCCTCTGTATCTCCTGCTTTTAAGCAGGGATACTGCCTTGTCCACAAGCAGTCCAAACTCCTTTGTCCTGTGATAAAGCACAAAATAGCAGAGGTTTGTTATCGCCACGCAGATGATAAGCCTTACTGCACATACCATAAACAGTCCGCCGTTTACTTTTTTGCAGAAAAAATCCGCCGCCAGCCATATGACAAAGGTCACTGCCGCATAAAGCGCATATCTCGCAAAATATGACCTGCACGGCTGCCTGAGTCTGTGCTTATAGAGCATATATGGCTCTACCCACAGAGAAGTCGTCACAGTGCTGATTGCCGTCCCTATAAAAATTCCGGCCGTACCCATATATCTGCCAAGAATAACAGAAGCCGTAAGATTGATAACCGCCTCCGGAAGCGCCTTATACTTATCATATCCGAAAAGTCCCATGGAATCCCTGAATACAAGGGTTGCCTGGCGCATGCCCGTCAGATAAAAATTTATACAAAGTATAAGCGTAATATTTTTATCAAAGACATAATTGCTTCCAAAGCTAAGCTCCACGAAAGGATTCAGAATCTCATACAGGCATATCGCAGCCATGCCGAACATCCACTGACCCATGAAGAAGGATGCCTCAAATATCTTTTTTATGCGCCCGTTTTTTTCCTCCACGCCCAGATTACCCACACTTGCTGTTATACCCTGAAACATCTGATTGAGCACCTGAGTCACCGAGCCTATTATAAGATAGTAATTGGAATACCTGCCCACACTCAGAGAACCCACAAGTGCCGACAAAAGCAGGTTGTCCGTATTGTTTACCAGAACATTTCCAACCTTATGCATCAGCATTGCCCTGATATTACGGTAGATGTCCTTAATCTCCTCCTTCGGGAGCCTCTGTACCCTTTTATCCGACAGATACGGATACATCCTTTCCGCCTTTGCCGAGATTGCAATATTTCCGCCAACAGTACAGAGTATCAGGACAGAGAGATACAGGATAAAATTTCCGGTAAATATCAGCACAAAAATCTGAAGGATATTTTGTATACTCCATGTGACGGTCTGGTAGAGTACGCCGATATAATTCATCTGGTGGGCATCTATCAAGGTTTTTTTGTATATAAGCAGGTATGAGAGCGCCGAATTAATCAGATACATAAGGTAAATAACAGTAAGATGCTCTACCTGCGGGCTGTCCTTAATAAGCAGAGGCAAAACAGGCACTATGAGAAGTCCGGCGACAAGCACAAACAGCGCTACCATGCGATAGAAGGTTCTGTACATCCTCATAAGGGACTTCTGTTTTTCTATGTCCTTCTCAGATATTGGTCTGTACAGCGCATATGTGATTGCCGTGCCTACACCCAGCTCAGACAGGGCAAGCACATTAAGTAAATCGGTAAATAGCCCGTTAATTCCGACATATGCCTCACTCAGGGTATGCGTAAATATAACTCTTGCGGCAAAGCCCATCAATATAGCAATAATTCTCGCCGCCATCGCCACCGTTGTGTTGCGCGCGGAATATTCCGTCCTGCTCTTTTCTGCCACTTAATATTCCTCCAGTCAGTTACCGTCAAATAATTCCTCAATACCCTCAATGTCAATACTTCCTATACAATAGCCATAGGCTGACGGCCCCTGCTCATTTGCAAGCAGAAGCCTCTCTCCGGTAATACTGTCAGTTATCTCAAAATATACATCAAAATGGCATTTTTGCTCTCCCTTTAACTGTATTACCGTGGAAAATTCCTCCGTTTCGTCTGCTTCATTGCCTCCCGCAAGCTCTCTGATATCCTGCGGCAGCTCATATAAAAGACTCCTTCCGCTCTCCTCGTCCCTGAGAATTATTCTCACGTCAGAGGCTCTGTACACAGGCGCAAAGCCCACATTCCTCATATTGACCGTTATAGTCAGCTCATCCTTCATAAAATCATAGCTCATCGAGGTGTCATTAATCAACAGTCTGTAGCCAAGATGCCTCTCTATATAGCTTAGGCCATCCATACCGTCAAAGCAGCCGCTCTCGCTGACCGTCGTTTCTGCCCATTTGTCAAATACCTCCTTATCATAAGCCCCATTTATGTAGGTAACATGCATTCTCTTCATATCTGAAACGGCATTCTCAAAATCATTATAAATATTGTCATTAATAACCTCTCCGCCGATTGGCACCATGCTGCACAAAATCTCCTGAAACTCTAACTCCTCCTCTCTGTTCCAATATGTCATATAGCCGTCCTCTTCCTTTGTATGCTCGCCATATGTGCCATAATCGCTGTAGCTTCCCAGCATGCCGTCATTAAAAAGCCCCAGCCTTGAAGCCAGAGAGCCGTCGTGGGCATTTACCTCCCCTGCGTCAGCCATGCCGGTTATCATCCTCCACTGCATAGGCATTCTCACCGCCAGAAATATTTCATCATCCGTGGACTCCGACAGGGTATATGCAAGCTGCTTCAGCTGCCCGCTCCCAAGATATGCCGTTTGGTTCATCTCACCCCAATTTCCTATAAAAAGCCCCTGAAGAGTAAATATTATATCCTTATGCTGCGAAAACAGCTCTCCAAGCTGCCGCATATGTTCAAGAATAATATCAATGCTTTCCGGTTCAACACTCTCATTTTCCCCATTCCAATCATAAAGGGGTCTCACTATATAGTGCTTATCTACGCTCTCCATCGCGTCAAGCAGCTCACCGACATCTCTTAATCCGGCCTCTGATATGCTTCCGTCGGTATATTCCTGAAGATTAATTTCAATCATTGAAAGAGCTGTTTCAGTATCCTCCGAAAAACGCCATTCAAATTCCTTTTCATAATCGGTACCCTCATCCGATATAGTAAAGCCATGCATAAAGTAAAAGCCGCGGTTGGGATTAATAAGCTGCATATTTGATTCCGTAAATTCAAAGCTTTCACTTCTCACACCGCCGTGAGCCCTCTGCTTAAAAAAAACATAAACAGACATAAATATACACGTCAGACAGAACACTGCCACAAGCATCGGTATCAATATTGTTAAGGTCATCCTTTTTGTCTTCACCATATTTACCGTACCTGTCCCCCGAATTCTTTTTCCCGCAGAGTCACAAAATAATATATCAGCGTATTCCCAGCCTGTATAGCCTCTGTGTATTCTGTCTGAAATAGTAGCATATGAAATCATCGTCCTCATAATAGATTCTCAGCTCGTGCGGATATATCTCGTCAAAATCCAGGCACCACTGATAAACAGTAGACTCAAGTATAGTACGCGTTTCCAAATCTGAATACGACTGTGATGAAACCATAAATCTTGCCATGCTTTCCGC
>JAJQGF010000258.1 GCA_021200695.1 Lachnospiraceae bacterium | reverse complement strand
GGGGAGGAAGCACCTTCAGAAGCTCGGTATCAATAGCAAAGGGTGCAGAGCGCAGTAAATCAGCGGTGTCCTGCCAGTCGCTGATGCTGGATGACATTTCGCGCTCGGATACTATTCCGGCTATGGACATCAGGACAAGGAGCGCCGATGTAGGACATGAAGCAACAATAGGGAAAATCAGTGATGCCGCAGTGTTTTACCTTATGTCGAGGGGTATTGGCGAGGAAGAGGCAAGAGCTATGATAGTAAGCGGATTTGCAGATAATGTTTCCAAAGAGCTTCCTCTTGAATATGCGATAGAAATGAATAATCTGATAAGACTGGAAATGAAGGGAAGCATAGGATAGCCAGAAAGGAGTTGTTATGAGCCGAAAAATGGATATGACAGTGAATAAATTGCCGGCCGGCACATGGAATTGGCTGAAAATGAATGAAACAAGGCTTTACGATGCAGAAATTTTAAGGGAAGCGGAATATAGGGCTGAATTCACGGGAAATGTCGGATGCAGAAGACTTTCATCTGATGAGGATTTCTTTTTGGGCTGGGACGATATCGAAACAGGCATGGGAAAGGATATAGATATTCTGGGAGAGGAAATCGGCGCAAATCTAATATATGTTAAGGACAGCAGCAATACCTGTTGCAATAAGGGTCAGGCTGACACCGCCGTGCTCAGAGTGGCAGGAGGCAGAGATAAGGAGTTTGCCGGATTTTATATATATGCAAATGAAAATACTGAGCTTGATGTCTCTATAGTATTGGACAGAGATTCTTCTGACAGCAGGGAAGCATTACAGGGATTACTAGCCGTTCAGATAAAAATTTATGCCGAAAAGGGCGCAAAGGTAAGACTTCATCAGGTGCAGCTGCTTGACTCAAAAACAGTATGTCTGTGTGATATAGGAGGCTTATGTGAGGAAAACAGTGAAATAGAGCTTACAAAGCTTGAGCTTGGAGCAGGTGAGGTTTATACGGGAGTGCATGTCAGGCTGAAGGGAGAAGGAAGCAGGTTTAATTCAGAAACGGGCTATATAGGGGAGAAAAAGCAGCGCCTTGATATGAATTATGTTGTAAGGCATAATGGCAGGAGGACAACAAGCCGTATGAAGGTCACGGGAGTTTTGAAGGATGAAGCATATAAGCTTTTCAGGGGAAGCATTGATTTTCAGCCGGGATGTACAGGGGCAAAGGGCGATGAAAGAGAGGAGATATTACTGCTGGGTGATGATATGGTAAACCGGACAATACCGTTAATTTTATGCGGGGAGGAGAAGGTTGAGGGTAATCATGGAGCATCTATAGGCGGATTGGATGAAAAGACATTATTTTATCTTGCTTCAAGGGGAATATCACAGGGAGAGGCTGAAAGGCTTATTGCAAAAGCCAGAATCGATAGTGTAAGCAGCCGTATACCTGTTGCTGAAATACGGCAGCGGATTGCGGGATATTTTGACAGCATATAGAGAGGAAGGACGGATTAGGATGACAGATTATAAAAAGGATTTTCCATTGCTTAAAAACAGCAGCATTGCGTATCTGGATAATGCCGCGACTACCCAGCGTCCGGCTTTGGTGCTGGAGGCAGAGCGGAAATTTTACGAGGAGAATAATGCAAATCCGTTGAGGGGCATTTATGATTTGGCGGTTGCTGCAACGGAGGAATATGAAAACGCCAGAGAGTGTGTCAGAAAATTTATTAATGCCAAAGATGCTGCGGAAATTATATTTACAAGAAATACTACCGAAAGCATAAATCTTGCCGCATACAGCTATGGACTTGAATTTCTGGGACCGGAGGATGAGATTCTGGTAACGGTTGAGGAGCATCACAGCAATCTGCTGCCATGGCAGATGGTTTCAAAAAGGACAGGGGCAAAGCTTAAATTTATCGAGTGTGACGAAAAGGGTGAAATATCGGTGCAGGCTGTTTTAGCTGCCGTGACAGAGCATACGAAGCTTGCCGCAATGACCTGGATTTCAAATGTTATAGGCAGAAGGAATCCGGTAGCTGAGCTGGTCAGCGCCGTTCATAAAAATGGGGGAGTGGTGCTTGTGGATGCAGCCCAAAGCGCGCTGCATATGCAGATTGATGTTGAGAAGACAGATATTGATTTTCTCGCATTTTCAGGGCATAAGCTGCTGGCGCCTATGGGCATAGGTGTGCTTTACGGAAAAAAGAAGCTGCTTTCGGATATGCCGCCTTTTTTAACTGGCGGGGAGATGATAGCCTCCGTAAGCAGAGAGTCGGCGGTATATGCGTCTCTGCCGCATAAATTTGAGGCCGGAACAGTAAATGCAGGCGGGGCAGCAGGTCTTCGTGCGGCGATAGAGTATGTAAAAAATATTGGCTTTGAAAAAATAGGGAAGCAGGAGTGTGAGCTTACAAAGCTTGCCTTTTCGGAAATGACCAAAAATCCGTATATTCATATCATTGGAGGGGAAAATCCGGATGAACATTGTGGAATTATCAGCTTTACGATAGACGGAGTTCATCCCCATGATATTGCATCAATATTAAATGAAGATAATGTGGCGATAAGGGCTGGTCATCACTGTGCCCAGCCTTTGCTGGCATATCTTGGAGTGATGTCCGCCGCAAGGGCGAGCATCGCCTTTTATAATACGGAGGAGGATGTGTATCGTTTTACGCAGAGCCTTAATAAAATAAGGAGGCTGATGGGATATGGAGAATAGAACATTTTATAATGAAATATTGACAGATCACAATATGCGGCCGGGTAATAAGAGAAGGATTGACGGCGCCAATCTGTCTATGGAGGGTATAAATCCAAGCTGCGGAGACCATATTGTACTCGAGCTTAAGGAGAAAGACGGCATAATTGTTGACGGAGGCTTTCAGGGAGACGGCTGTGCGGTTTCACAGGCATCAGCTGATATAATGCTAGATTTGATAATCGGAAGAACAAAAAAAGAAGCGCTTGCGCTTTCAGATATTTTCATGCGTATGATTAAAGGAGAGGCTTCGGAAGAGGAAATCGACAGGCTTGAGGAGGCATCTGCCTTAAGAGATATTTCCCACATGCCCGCCAGGGTTAAATGCGCCGTTTTAGGGTGGCATACATTTGAAGAGCTGGCGGGAGAAGATTTATGACAGAAATAATTCCGGCATAAAAAGACTTCTTTGGTTTATCGGGGATTGTAAAAAGATACGGGTACCGGACGGTGCAGGATTTCTATGGGGAATTCTGTACAGCGGATTAGGCATGGCTGAATCATCGAAACATGATGAAGGAATGGGAGAAAGCCTGCGGAGTGGAAACACAGTCTGGAGCGGAAACACTTGAAGAACGTCTGAAAAAATATGAAAAAGAAACAGCAGATTGCCCGACACGGAGATTAGAGCATGGCAAGGACAGAGGGGCAAGGTAAAACTGTCTCAGTCGTTTGTACAATAATATGAATCTACAATATAGAACGTGTTATTTGATAAAAGACTGTATTGTTTTGTGTTTTTAAAAATTCAACTAAAATTTTTTATTTGCTCTAAAGATATTGTAAAAACATACGATATAAGAAATGATAACAGAATATTAGGATAGTAAGATATTATGGCAGTATGGAAGTAACTGAAAATCAAATGATATCGGCGGTATGGAAACGTCTGACGATAAAAAAAGTCCCTGACATTGTGCAAACAGCGGCTGTTGAGTCTCCCTGCTGCATTGGTGTTTTAAAAAAACGAATATTTATTCCGGAGAAAACTTATTCGGAGGATGAACTGTACTATATTCTCTGCCATGAATGTGTCCATCTGCAAAACAATGATTTTTTAACAAAGCTGTTGATTCATATCATATGTGTATTTTATTGGTGGAATCCATTTGTATATTTGTTAAAAAAGGATTTGAACCAAAGCATGGAAATAAGATGTGACAGTGTGGTTGCAGAAAAACTCAGCAGACAGCAGCGGAGTGATTATTTATCAGTCATGTTAAAAGAATTTAAAGAAAAGCAGGGAATGAAAGGAAGTGAAAAAGACAGGGATATAGCGGCATATCTTTTGGAAGATGATTCCGAAAAGCTAATCGAACGTTTCCAATTAGTAGCGGATGGTAAAAAGCGCTCTTTCCCAAAGGGGAAAATCCTTGCATGGCTGATGGCAGGATTTCTGCTGCTGGTATCCTATTCTTTTATTATCCAAACCAAATATGAGGCACCGCCGGACGAAATAGAAACTGACTCATACGCTCATGAAGTGGATAGTGGAAATTCGTATATTATAAAGCAAGGGGATGGGAGTTATATATTACATACAGCAGAACAGGATGTTCCAATAAGCGAAGAAAGTGCAAATCAATTAGTGAGTGATGGTTTTTATATGATTGAGGAGGAAATGAAATGAAAAAGAAATTTATTATTTTGACTGTGGGATTTATGGTATTAACAACCCCTGTTGTCAGTGTTCAGGCAACAGAAAATGAAATTCAAAAGGTACAGATTGAAGAAAACGCATCCGTTTCCAGGGCAGACGTGATTATTACAAAATATAGAACCTATAATGGTGTATTACAATATCGGCGTTGGAATGAAACCAGAGGAGTCTGGGTTGATGATGAGTGGATTACAATGACATGAACCAATTAAGGAGATAAGATTATGGCAATCTGAGTGTCTGACATGTTATCCTACAAGTTATGCTGGGAAGCAAGTGGTGTCGGATGTAAAGCCATGGAGATTATTTTGCTGGCGAGGAGGCGAAAGTGATGGTTTGATTTTGCTTTCTCTGATACAAATCCATTTTTGGCTGAAAGTGGGGATGGGATTATGCTTGCTGATTCCTATTATGATGATATTGCAGCAGAAGAATGGTCAGAGTCGTTGCTTGCAAGTTCTACATATGGTGCTGCTATTTCATATTCAAGCGGTTGGTATAATAGTCTTTCGACGGTCGAATTACTTGCAAGATGCATATATTGTGAAGGAGGAACAGCGTATACAACCGAAGGTAATGCTGTTGCATGGGTTATTTTGAATCGTGTACATAACAGTAGTTTTCCGAACGCTCCCTTGGGGGTAATAACAGCTTCTGGACAGTTCGCGTCTGTTACTAGAAGCAGTAGTGAAACAAGTTCTGCCAGAACACCGTCAACAAGTAGTAGTAGATGGCAAAATGCAACATATTTGGCGTGTCTGATGCTTACCACGACAGACACGACTGAGTGGAAAGCATTAGTAGGTAATACAATTAATGGACAATTATATTTTTATTCTTATACTATTGCAAAAAATAATGGCGGTTCGCCATTTTCAGGCACAAGCAGTAGCAGTTTATATTATAACTCTACTCGCATAACGAATGTTTATGTGCTGGGATATGGCTCGGTAAGCTCATTTACTACATTGTTTGCTGATTATAGTCCAACAGTATACTCTAGAAATATTTACTATGATTATTATTAATGGGAGAAGGGAATGAAAAGATTACTTGCTGTTGTATTATTAGTAATGTTATCTTTCGGTCTCGTGGCATGTCAGGGAAAGACGGAAATGTATGAAAGTACAGAACAGGAACCGTTGGATGTCAGTGAAGATATAGAAATTTTCACGGATGTTCCCGCTCAGGATGGAAGAGGGACGGAAAGCTTAATTGAGGAGAAAAGCTTTTTAGTGACTGAAATTGAAAGTTATCCATTTGAGGAAGAACCGTCACAGTTTGTGCTGACAGATTTATGCCCGTGTGTGGTGGTGGACGGAGCCGCTTATTTATATGAGAACGGTTCATGGAATGAAATTCAGTCAGATGAGAAATTGGTATCTATATATTCAGGTGATATATTCTGCGGTTTAACCTCGGACGGAGAAATTGTTGTCGGCTCAGAGGAATGGGATGAGTATGAAAGT
>JAJQGF010000325.1 GCA_021200695.1 Lachnospiraceae bacterium | reverse complement strand
CATTTATACTCCGTTCTTTAAAAAATATTTAACGCTTATGCATTTTAAACCGTATGATTTATTTTATGAAACTGTTATAAGTAGTTTTCATTACTACATATTAGCACATATGCCAATATTAGTAAATAGTATATTTGAGATTTTCTTTTCTTAGCGTAAAAATCATGCTATAATAGGAAAAAATGCCGGACTTTACGGCATAAATCAACGGAGTACTTTATGGTAGCTTTGAAAATCACCTCTCTTAAAAATCTTATGAATCAGCTTCTCGCAGGCAATATCTTTGATATATTTCTTCTGGAGGAGGCTATAGTCACAACCGCCGTCACCTACACAATAGACGGACATATAAATAAAGAATTTTATTCAGGAGATGAGCCGTGTACTGATGACCTCCGCTATACCTTAAAACCGTGGAGTGAAATAAAGGGGCTTTGCTTTGATTTGATTAAAGGAAAGCGCACTCCCCTGAATTTCAGGCTTGTATTGCAGTTAAAGCCTGAGTATGCGGAGGGTTTGATAAAAAAAGAGCTCCCAGCCTCCGACATCACACAGCTGAAAGCCCTTATTCTTCTAATAAAATACGACGGTTCAGCGGCATTCATAAACACCGGCACATCATATCTCAGCTTTATCCGGGACAAAGAGCCTGAAAGAATCTGGGATAGGGCAATATGCAAATACCTTAATGAAAAGGGGATTTCCTTTGAGGAGGCCTGAGCTTAATATACGGTAATCTGAAGATACGCTATTTTCTCATCTTAGAGCTGAATACAAGACTCGCAAGATATCCAAATATAAGCGCGGCGGAGGTTCCCACGGCACCCGACTTGAAGCCTCCCATGAAGAGCCCGATAAAGCCGTTCTCATCAACAGCCTCCCTGACACCCTTCATAAGCACATTTCCAAACCCAAGCAGCGGAACGCTTGCACCCGCCCCGGCAAACTCCTGGAACGGCTCATATATCCCTAAAAAGCCCAATATTGCGCCACTAACCACCAACAGCACCATTATCCGCCCCGGCATCATTTTCGTTTTCTCCAAAAGAATTTGTGCAAGCGCACAGATAAGCCCTCCAACCCAGAAAGCATTTATATAATCCATAATAAAAACCGCCCTTCCATATTTTTAATAATAGTCTTAGCGGTTTTTAATAAAATATTCTTTTAAGTTTAAAGTTCACAAATCACACATGCTATTTTGTTATACGCGTGTCTATCTCAGCCACAAGCTTCCAGAGCGCTTTGTCATCGCACCGTATAGTAATATCTGCATATTTCTCATATAACGGAAGTCTCTCCTCATATAAATCACGAAGAGTCTGTCCCGGTCTGAGGGTAACACCCCTTGCATTTAAATCTCCAAGCCTTTCCTTAAGCTCATCATAAGAGATACTGAGGTATACGACCGTTGCGTTTTCACCCAGATGACTCATGGCGCTGTCCCCATATACCGCGCTGCCTCCGGTTGCTATCACAGTACTGTCTGCTTCAATAGAGGCATTCACATCATTCTCTATTTTCCAAAAGCCCTCTATACCGTATTCTTCAATAAGCTCATGCAAAAGCCTTCCGGTTTTATTCTGTATGACCAAATCCGAATCAACAAACCTGTATCCCAGACGCTTTGCAAGCACTACTCCGACGGTACTCTTACCAGAACCGGGCATACCTATAAGAACTATATTTTTTCCCATAATTATCAGCCTGCTTTACAGCTCAGCGATGACCTCTACCTCGCAGAGCACATTTTTCGGAAGAGTCTTAACTGCTACGCAGCTCCTTGCCGGCTTTTGGGTAAAATATCTTCCATATATTTCATTAAATACTGCAAAATCGCCCATGTCCGCCAGAAAACAGGTGGTCTTTATCACATTCGAGTAATCAGCCCCGGCCTCAGTCAGAAGCGCGCCTATGTTCTTCATCACCTGCTCCGTCTGCGCTGTAATATCATCGCCCTCAATTTCTCCATTTGCAGGGTTAATCGCAATCTGCCCTGATGCAAACAAAAGATTTCCGGAAATAACTCCCTGTGAATACGGTCCTATTGCCGCAGGTGCTTTTTCAGTTGATATCTTTTTCATTTTTTCCTCCATTCCGAAGCTCTACACGTCGTCCTCATCAAAATCAGCCAGCACATAATATCCTCTGGAATTTTGAATTATGTCAGCAACTGTTCCTTCCCTGCTTTTAAGCCGTTCACGCAGGGGAATATTGGGTGACATTGCAAGTGCAGGGTCAATGGTATAATAGTAGTTGCTTGGCAATACGCCCTCTGTAACTGTTATCCTCTGTCCCACCTCAAGGAAGCCGGGACGCTCCATCTTAAATTCAATCCTGCGCATTAAAATCACCGCCCTTTAACATGGTACAAGAGATATTTTATCAGTTGGACGACCTAAATGCAAGAGGAAATGCTTTCATTCCCGGATAAACGGCAGCAGAGCCAAGCTCCTCCTCAATCCGCAAAAGCTGATTATACTTAGCCACACGCTCACTTCTGCTGGGCGCGCCTGTCTTTATCTGACAGGTGTTGAGCGCAACCGCCAAATCCGCAATGGTCGTATCCTCCGTCTCTCCGCTTCTGTGTGACGAAATTGCAGTATACCCCGCCTTGTGCGCCATTCTTATAGCATCAAGAGTCTCCGATACCGTTCCTATCTGGTTTAATTTTATAAGAATTGCATTACCCGCATGCATCTCAATTCCCTTTGAAAGTCTTTCCGTATTTGTAACAAAAAGGTCATCGCCCACAAGCTGCACTCTGCTTCCAAGCTTCTCTGTAAGCGTGCGCCAGCCATCCCAATCCTCCTCGTCAAGACCGTCCTCAATAGAGATAACAGGATACTTATCACACAAAGACACCCAATGCCCTACCAGCTCGTCTGAGGTATATTCCCTTCCTGACTTCGGCAGTCTGTAAAACCCGTTTCCCTTACCGCTTTTCCATTCGGACGCGGCAGCATCCATTGCAATCATAAAGTCCCTGCCAGGCTCATAGCCAGCCCTTTTAACCGCCTCAAGTATGGTCTCAATCGTCTCCTCGTCCCCTGACAGATTTGGGGCAAAACCGCCCTCGTCACCGACAGACGTGACAAGCCCCCTTGACTTAAGAATATATGCCAGAGAATGGAACACCTCGGCACACCAGCGAAGCGCCTCCTTAAAGTCTGGCGCGCCTGTCGGCATAATCATAAATTCCTGCGTATCCACCGTATTTGCCGCATGAGCGCCGCCGTTTAAAATATTCATCATCGGCACGGGGAGTCTGTTGCCTGATACACCTCCCAAAAATCTGTAGAGAGGAATATTCATCGCTGCCGATGCGGCCCTCGCCGCAGCTATGGAGACTGCAAGAATTGCATTTGCGCCAAGTCTTGATTTGTCCCCGGTTCCATCAGCTCTTATCATTGCTGCGTCAACAGCATAGGTATCCGACGCGTCAAGTCCGGCTACAGCATCCTGTATTACGCCGTTTACATTGTAAACCGCCTTGCTCACTCCCTTTCCGAGATATCTTCCAGCCTCGCCGTCACGAAGCTCAAGCGCCTCAAATTCGCCTGTTGAAGCGCCGCTTGGCGCAGCTCCTCTGCCTGTAGCTCCGCATTCCAGACGGACCTCCGCCTCAACTGTAGGATTTCCCCTCGAATCAAGAATTTCACGTCCTGTAACCTTTTCTATCCGCAGACTTTTCATTTTAACCTCATTTCTGCGCGGCATGCCGTATTAAAAGGTCTGCAATGCCGCGCCGACACAGACCTGTTATCAGGCAGGCTTCCATACAGCCTGCCTCTCATAAAAGTCTGTCCCACAAAAGGAAATTTATACCTGCTGTAAAGGTTATAAATCCAAAAAGAAAGAAGCGCCTGAAAGCAGACGCCTCTCTCTTTAAAAACATTTCCGGTCAGTAATTGTACTCCCTTGTCTTATACTGCATTGATGAAAGCTTCATGTCCCGCCCATATACGGTAGCCGTATACTGTGCCGGAGCCTCAGCCTTTACAGCTGAATTCATAATTTCGGAAAAAAGAGTATTGTTCTTATTTCTCTTCTGTCCGAAGGCGCCGGATTTGTCACGCTCACGCCTGAGCTTACCGGGTTTTACAACCTCCATGACCGACTCTACCATAAATACTGCATTAATTCCGTTTGCTGCGTTAATCCCTCCCTGGATACGTACTGTGGCATTGTCTTTAGTTATAATATATATCGGCAAAATTTTATTTTATTAAATATCATTATTTAATTTTTCAACCTTTATAAATCATATATTCTGTGACCTTTAATCCGCGCACACACAGGAACGGGCCATAACATTGCGCACCTTCTGGTCATTTATATATCCGCAGACCTCCAGACCCGCCTGAATTACCTGATTCCACTTGCCTGCAGACAGTTCAATAACTGTAGAATCCTCAAGCTCAACAGTGCATGCATTTTCGTCACTGCAGTCCTTCCCGCAGGCTATACGGTACATATTCCTTCGGCTAATCGCGCCAACCTCCTCAAGAGTATTAATCATGCGATACACTGTAGCGGTGCCAATTCTTTTGTCCTGTCTTGATGCCTTGTAGAAAATCTCCTTACAGCTTGAGCAGTCCTCCTCCAGAATAATGTCCAAAAGCATCAATCTCTGTCTGGTTATCCGGCATCCGCTGTCTCTCATTTTTTGGACAATTAAGTCCTTCTGCATGTTAGTAACCATTTAAAATCTCCGTCAATTTCTTCTCTATGCAGCCTTCTTCAGCTTTGTGTCGACCTTAAGTGTTTTGCTCTCCTTATATGGCCTGAATAACAGATAGATGAAGCCTGCTATAAGAAGAATTGCAACAACGGTACCGATTCCGAATGCTCCCTGAGTAATAAGCATACCTGTCTGATATACCACCAAAGATACCACATATGCAAGCCCACACTGATATCCGATTGCGAACCAGAACCACTTTGTGTTGTTCATTTCTCTTTTAATCGCACCCATTGCCGCGAAGCAGGGAGCGCAGAGCAGGTTGAATATCATAAATGAAAGTCCGCTGGCAGTTGTAAATGCAGCACCCATATTCTGATATACGGTTCCATCGCCGATGCCATAAAGTATACCCATTGTACCGACAATATTCTCCTTTGCAACAAGTCCGGTTATGGATGCGACAGCCGCCTGCCAATTGCCAAAGCCCTGAGGGATAAATATCCATGCAATAGCCTTACCGATTGCAGCAAGAATACTGTAGCTTATCTCATCCTCTGAAAGCATTCTGAAGCTGCCATCCTTAAATCCAAAGAAGGAGGTGAACCATACAAATATGGTTGACAGGAGAATAATTGTGCCCGCCTTCTTGATGAAGGACCAGCCGCGCTCCCACATACTGCGCAGCAGCGCGCCTATCGTGGGAAGATGGTATGCCGGAAGCTCCATGACAAAGGGAGCCGGGTCTCCTGCAAACATCTTTGTCTTCTTAAGTATTATACCTGAGCAGATAATAGCGGCGATACCGATAAAGTAAGCGCTTGTCGCCACCCATGCAGAGCCTCCAAATATAGCGCCTGCAATCATTGCGATGAAAGGAGTCTTTGCACCGCAGGGTATAAAGGTTGTTGTCATAATTGTCATCTTACGGTCTCTGTCATTCTCAATAGTACGGGAAGCCATTACTCCGGGAACACCGCAGCCCAAGCCCACAAGCATGGGAATAAAGGATTTTCCCGAGAGACCGAATTTTCTGAATACACGGTCCATAATAAATGCGATACGTGCCATATAGCCGCAGGACTCAAGGAAAGCAAGCAGAATGAAAAGTACAAGCATCTGGGGAACGAAGCCAAGCACCGCGCCCACACCTGCGACAATACCGTCAAGGATAAGACCCTTAAGCCAATCCGCAC
>JAJQGF010000145.1 GCA_021200695.1 Lachnospiraceae bacterium | reverse complement strand
CCGCCATGCCTGCGTTATGCGTGAGCCAGCCTACCTTGTGTACCATAACCTCGACAATAAATACACGTCCATGCGATGCCGCTGTTGTATGGATGCAGTCAATAGCATTAGTGGCAATGTCAACCGCGCTCTGGAAGCCAAAGGTCATGTCCGTTCCCCAAAGGTCATTATCTATTGTTTTGGGCAGAGTTACAATATTCAGCCCCTCCTCCCTCAGGAGGTTTGCTGTCTTATGAGTTCCGTTGCCTCCGAGGATTACAAGGCAGTCAAGCTTTAATTTGTAATAATTCTGCTTCATTGCCTCGACCTTATTTATTCCATTCTCATCAGGAAGCTGTATAGTCTTAAAAGGAGTGCGTGATGTACCCAGAATGGTTCCTCCCTTTGTCAGAATACCGGAAAAATCCTTTCCCGTCAGCATTTGAAAGTTACCATAAATCAAACCCTTATATCCATCAATAAAACCATATATTTCCACCTGCTCGCTGCTGTTGCTCAAGGTCTTTACAACACCTCTCATTGCCGCATTAAGGGCCTGACAGTCTCCGCCGCTGGTCAGCATACCGATTCTTTTCATGCTACTCCTCCTATTCATTTTTATTTATTAGGATACCCAAATCTTTTACCATTTTAACACACCTTGAAATTTATCACAAGGCTGAACAATTACGCATTAAAAACATATTAGAAAGCATATTTAAATATTAGGGTTGCCAAAAATGAATTTTTCATATAAAATAAATAAGTCTATGGAGATGTACTCAAGTGGTCGTAAGAGGTCGCACTCGAAATGCGATAGGTCCGCAAGGGCGCGTGGGTTCGACTCCCACCATCTCCGTTACTGTACTACAGCCTTTATCATATCAGAACTCTCAATTCATCCTTATGCTGCAGACAGTCACTGATACTGTCGCTTATATTTATGAATTCTTCCACCAAACCCGGGTCGAATTGGGTTCCACTGCCTTCCGCAATAATTTTCATCGCTTTTTCATGGCTGAACGGCTTTTTATACGGACGCTCTGAGGTCAGTGCATCATATACATCCACAATACTCATTATTCTTGCCTCCAGCGGTATTTCCTCTCCTGCCAGACCCATTGGATAACCCGTACCATCCCAACGCTCATGATGATATAATGCCATATGCTCTGCAATTTTCAAAAACTCATTTTCGGGAAGTTTTTCCCTAATCTTATGAAATGTATTTCCGCCTAATACCGCATGCTGCTTCATATAATCCATTTCATTTTTTTCCAGAGACGACTGCTTGCGCAGCACTACATCATCAATGCCGATTTTACCAATGTCATGCAGCGGTGCAGAACGAATCGATAATTTTACAAATTCCTCCGTTACCTCATCCTGATATTTGGGAGAGTGCCGCAGATATTTCATAAATGCCTCAAAATATATCCGCGTATTCTTTACATGCCCTCCGGTCACACCGTCCCTCACCTCTACCAGCTCGACAAAACCGATTGACAACATCTGCTGTAGCTTTTCGTTCTCCTCTACCTTCTGCTCCACCAGCTTCTCTAATGAATGCTCATATGCCGCCAGCTCCAGCTGCGTCTTAATACGCCTTCTCATAACCGGCGCCACAAACGGCTTTGTGATAAAATCTGAAGCCCCCAGCTCAAAGCCCCTGACCTCACTTTCCGAATTCGTATCAGCAGTCAGAAAAATGACCGGAATACGCTGCAGCCTGCGGCTTTTCTTCAATATCTGAAGCATTTCGTAACCGTTCATCTCCGGCATAATAATATCCAGAAGAATCAAATCCGGCAGCACCCTGCTTAAAATATCGAACCCTTCCTTTGCAGACATAGCTTCATATATCGTATATTCGTCCTGCAGCACATCATGCGCAATCTCCAGATTAAATTTAACGTCATCTATAATCAGAATTACGCTTTTCTCCTTCTCCATTCGTCACCATCTCCGCTCTTTACTAAACCATTTTATGGTTTGGCCAGCTTCTGCTTCTGCATCTGCTTACAGCAATACATTTTTTTATCAGCCTCTGCATATACCTTCCACGGTGATATGCCCACATCCTCTTTATTGGTTGAATATCCATATGCAAATGACAGCATACAAGGCATCGTTCCATCCGAATTTTTCTTTTCTACCGCCTCATTCAATTCACAGATTTTTTGTTCAACCCTTTCCTCCCATACCGCATCCATAATCACAATAAACTCGTCACCGCCCATTCTTCCCACATTGCCGATTGGGCCAAATACCGTCTCCAGCAGGTCGGCAAACATGACAAGCAGCAAGTCGCCCTGCGGATGTCCATATGTATCATTCACCTCTTTAAAAAAGTTCAAATCCATATTGATAATAAGCACAGGCTTTTGAGACTGTCTGTAACCATGCAGAATTTTCTCACATTTGGCGCGGTTGTTAATATTAGTCAGGGCATCCGTATATGCCATTTTAAAAAGAGTATTCTGCTCGACCGTTTTTGCCGTGTACTCAAAAATTTTTTGGATACCGCCTGCAACTGCCGCCACAATAAAAATTACAATTCCTACCAGAACCATATTTTCCATTCCGGGCAGGGTGATATCAAATTTTCGTTTCAAAATGTACGCAACCGTCTCCAGGAATGCAAATAAAAAGAAAATAAGAATTCCGTTTTGAATAATCCTGTCTTTTGCCTCTGTCTCCTTCATGGTGGTTTTCAGGGATACAACCATAATAAAAAGAAGCCCCACCAGCATAGCGCATTGGAAAAAGAGTAAGCTTTCAGGTAATCGTCTTATATTCAAAAATTGCAGTATTGCGGTAGTCCCGGCGGCAATAATATAAGAAATTTCCAGCACACGCATAACTGTCTTTTCAAATCTGCCCTTAAATGTGGCATAAAAATATGATGTAACCGCAACAGGCATAAAATAAAAGCTAAGATATTCAAATTTAGGTATTGTATGGAAGTCTGTAACTAAAAGCTGTATTGTTTTGTTATTGCTGGAAATCCAAAATGCCATCAGAATTGCAAAAAGGCCAAGACTCACTGAAACTCTCGGCGACAGCTTTATTTTACTTATAAATATAACGCTGCAGAACATCATCACTCCGACTATAATAAGAAAAATGCAGAGAATAATTGCCAGAAGATGCTCAGAGATTAAACGATAAACCGCATCCCTTGCAGATATAATGTTAATCTCTGTCATATAATTAAACGAGCTTTCCGCTGTCTTTTGCAGTACAATTTCCAATCGTCGTCCACTGCAGTCCTCCGGCAAAGCAATCCAGCAGTAGCCGCTGCCAATAAGCAGACCCTCCTCATACTCAGTCTGACCGTAACTGTAGATTTCCTCATCGTCCAGATAAACCTTTACTGCGGACTGTGATATTCCAAGTGTCAGTACCGGTTGAATAATAGTATTCTCAGGAATCGTTACAAGAAGACGAATGGTGTCATCATTCCGTATCTTTGAAAATTGAACCTCCTTCATGGATACATCCAATGCCTGCATATCCGAAGTATAGATGTCCCAATGGTCTGTAAGTTCCGTCATCTCATAGTCTTTATGGGCTGCCGTCGTTATCAGGGTTGACAGTACAAGGGCTGCCGCCGTAATTATAATGACCTCTGACAACTGTTTTATCTTCCTGTTTTATCTTCCTGTTTTCTTTCACCTATATATACCTCGTCAATCAAAACAAACCTTTACGTTTCCATACTACATTATATAGCTCAAATATTCAAGCAAAATCCATTAATACACAAGGCTAATACACAAGGCATAATCATTGGTGCCGCGACTGTAATCTGTTCATATATCCTCTCTCATTTCATGCAGCAGACTCATCTTAAGCTCGTAATATTGGGGAGTCATATCCATATAATGCTTGTGTGGGTTCTCAAATCGCTGCTCCTCCTCCCATATTTCATTTTCCAGCTGATATCTCACATAATCGGCAATCTCAGCTACCGAATAGTCTTCCGCAACATATTCTCCTTTGACAAATATCGGTGTCTGCAGGCTTTTAACCGTACAATTCTCAAAATATCTGTTCTTCCACGGCTTCTCAGGGTCAACATATCTATATGGAACAGACAGGTCAACCTTCTCTCCCTTATCAGCTATAAGGTCTGCAACTGCGCAGCCATTCTCATCATAAACACGGTATACCTCCTTAATTCCGGGATTTGTTATCTTCTCAACCGTCTCCGAAACCTTTATTTTGGGTATAAGCCCGCCCTCCCCTGTAACTGCCGATATTTTGTACACTCCTCCAAATACGGGATTCGACTTTGAGGTTATCATTCTCTCTCCAACGCCAAAGCTGTCTATCGGAGAGTTTTGGTTCAGCAGAGATTTTATTGTATACTCGTCCAGACTGTTTGATACTACAATTTTTACATCAGTGTATCCCGCATTATCAAGCAGCCTTCTTGCCTTTTTAGACAAATAGGAAAGGTCGCCGCTGTCAAGACGTATTCCCTTATTTTTAAGCTCTACTCCCTGCGCCTTCATACTGTCAAAGGTCTTTATAGCGTTAGGCACACCCGACTTGAGCACATTATACGTATCAACCAGCAATACACAATTATTCGGATAAACCCTTGCATAGGCCATAAACGCTTCCAGCTCAGTGTCAAACTTCATTACCCAGCTGTGCGCCATTGTGCCTCCTGCCTTAATTCCCAGCATCTGCGCAGATGATACCGTAGCCGTTCCGCTCACACCTCCGATAAGGCATGCCCTCGCGCCGTATGTAGCCGCATCTACTCCGTGAGCCCTCCTCGCGCCAAAGTCAGACACACTGCGTCCCGCGGCCGCCTTCACTATTCTTCTCGCCTTCGTTGCAACCATTGACTGATGATTAAATATACACAGAATTGCAGTCTCTACTAATTGTGCCTCTATCAGCGGTGCAGCTATCGTAATTACCGGCTCATTCGGATACATAATTGTGCCTTCCCGAAATGCATATATATCTCCGGTAAATCTAAAGCTTCTAAGATAATCCAGAAATTCGTCGTCAAAGCAATCATAGCCCCTCAGATACTCTATATCCTCATCAGAAAAATGCATACCCTTAATATATTCCACAATCTGCTCCAGGCCTGCAAAGACCGCAAAGCCTCCATTGTCAGGATTATCTCTGTAAAATACGTCAAAAACCGCTTCCTCTCTATTGCCGTTCTTAAAATATCCATATGCCATTGACAGCTCATAAAAATCCATCATCATGGTTACATTTCTTTTATCATAAATTGAATTTTTCACTTATTCTTCTCCCGCTTATTAAATTACATTTATCTGACAGCTTCTCATTGTCTCAAGCGCGGCCTCATGCTTTTGGGGTGTAACTCCGGCACAGCAGCTGCTGTCAACATATATGGACACCTCCGGCATATATGCCTTTAATAGAAGCGCATTCGAGACTACGCAAATATCAGTACACACACCGACAAGCTCTATTGACTCAATTCCATGCCCGCTGTCCTGAGCCCGCAGGTCTTCCGCAAGCCCTATACAGCCAAATGTGCCCTTTAAATAGCACTTAAGCTTCCCCTTACTGCAAAGCTCGTCCAATGGTTCAATAAGTCTCCAGCCCTCGCTTCCGTCAATACAGTGTTCAACCGGAAGCATCCTTCCCTCCTGCGTGTTAAGATAATCCGCCGTATGGGTATCTCTTGTAAAAATCACTTCACCGTCAAAGCCCTTAACCTTCTCAATTACATGTGGTACTATTTCCCTTGCCTCCTGCGAGCCAAGCATACCGTATACAAAATCCTGCTGCATATCTACTACTATCAAATATTTCTTTGCCATAATGGTTATCCTCTCTCAAACTGCTTTTTAAACAAGTATAACACATAATTGGAAATTTACCCCCTTATTGTGCCGGATTATGTCATAACATTTGTTTATAAGAATTCTTGTCATCCATGTCTTAAAATATTTGTTCTTCCTAAGTG
>JAJQGF010000160.1 GCA_021200695.1 Lachnospiraceae bacterium | reverse complement strand
GTATGGGGCCTGCCTCCATAAAGCCCTTCTTGAATGCCTGGATTGATGCAGTCTTAAATGCCATCTCAGAAGAATCCACAGGATGATAAGAGCCATCATACAGAACAGCCTTCACTCCAACCACGGGATATGCCGCCAACGGTCCCCTGATTATTGACTCCTGAATGCCCTTCTCAACGGCAGGAAAGAAATTTTTGGGAACAGCGCCTCCTACAACCTCCTGTTCAAACTCATATGCTGCATTTGAATCAGAGGCAGGGCTGAAACGCATTTTTACATGTCCGTACTGACCGTGACCTCCGGACTGCTTCTTGTATTTATACTCTACATCAGATGTCTTTCTTATGGTTTCCCTGTAAGCAATCTTAGGCTTTGTAAGCTCTACCTCCACCTTGTATTCGTTAAGTAGTCTGCTTACTATAACTTCAAGGTGCATATCTCCCATTCCATACAATAAAAGCTGTCTGTTCTCGGAATCATTAACCACCCTGACAGTCTGGTCCTCATGGGTAATTTTCTGCAAGGCCTGCGAAATCTTGTCAACATCCGCCTTATTCTTCGGCTTATATCGCATATAAGTATATGGTGTCGATATTTCTGCTTTTCCAAATTTTATCGTTGTATTTCTGGTAGAAAGACTGTTGCCTGTACGCGCCGCAGTCAGCTTTGCAAGAGCGCCTATGTCACCTGCATGCAGCTCACTTACCTCTATCGGCTTATTGCCCTGGAGCACATAAAGCTTTCCAATCTTTTCCTCTATATCCTTATCAGCATTATAGAGCAAATCATCTGTCTTAATTACTCCGGAATTTACCTTGATAAGGGAATACTTCCCGATAAAGGGGTCAGCTATTGTCTTCCAGATATATGCCGTCTTAGCCTTTGCAAAATCATAATCGGCATTGTATATCTCATTTGTCTTTAAATTAATTCCGGCCACCCTTCTGTTCTCAGGACTTGGGAAATATTTAATTATATCGTCAAGCAGCGTATACATTCCCTGGCACAATATATTGGAGCCCATAGTCATTGGGACTATGCTGCTGTCGCATACATTGGTGCGAAGAGCCGCTCTTATCTCCGCCTCTGAGAAAACCTCTCCGCCGAAATATCTCTCCATAAATTCCTCGCTGGTCTCGGCTACCGCCTCCATAAGCGTGTCCCGACAGATTTGAAGATTTGCCCTGCTGTACTCAGGTACATCACACGGCACAACCTCCTTGCCCTCCCAGCGGTTTCCGGTCTCGGTAATTACATTTATGTAGCCTACAAACTTCTCGTTCTCACGTATGGGAAGATGAAAGGGCGCCATCTTCTTTCCGTATCTGGCAGTCATATCCTCTACAACCTGACGGAAAGAGGCATTGTCCACATCCATATTTGAAACATATATAAATCTGGGTATATTATATTTTTCACAAAGCTCCCATGCCTTTTCGGTTCCAACCTCTATTCCGGCTTTGCCGTTTACCACAATTATCGCGGCTCCTGCGGCGCTCACAGCCTCCTCCACCTCACCGACAAAATCAAAATAACCGGGAGTATCAAGAATATTAATCTTATACCCCTCCCATTCTATGGGTATAACAGAGGTGCTTATTGAAAACCCTCTCTTTTGCTCCTCCTTACCATAGTCACTTACCGTGTTGCCGTCCGTTACCTTTCCCATTCGTGATGTGATGCCTGAAATATAGGCAAAGGCCTCTGTCAGGGAGGTCTTACCGCTTCCGCCATGCCCTAAGAGAACGACGTTACGAATTTTGTCAGTTGTGTAAACTTTCATATGCACCCTCCAATGATGTTATTTTCGGATAATTCAAATTTTATCCTTTTATTTTTCGACGATTATAGATATATTTTACTAAACATTATGAATTATTACAAGGAAATATTAGTATATTCGTGCAAATTTGTGCATATTGACATGCCGCTTTCAGATAGCTCCTGCTTTCCATGTTGATTTTCATGTTTTAAAATGATATATTAATATAAATTTATAAAGTGCTTAAAAATATATATTAGAAAGCTTAACGCTTCAGAACGGAGATGTCATGGAGGCAATTACCTGCGGTTTTATCGGACTCGGCTTAATAGGCGGCTCAATAGCAAAGGCCATGAAGGAATATCTTGAAAATGTTAAAATCATTGCATATGATGTGGATGCTGATACCTTAAGGAGAGCTGTTGAAGAAAATATTGCAGACACGGCTTTGACGCATATCGGTCCTGAATTTTCTGAATGTGATTATATATTTTTATGCGCGCCTGTTCAGAAAAATGATGAAAATTTAAATGCAGTAAAGGCTGTAATGTCCCCTGACTGCCTCCTTACCGATGTGGGAAGTGTCAAAACCGAAATACATAAGCATATACATGAGGCAGGTCTTGACAGCCGGTTCATAGGCGGACATCCTATGGCAGGCAGCGAAAGGACAGGCTTTATCAATTCAAAAGCCGTTCTCCTGCAGAATGCTTACTATATTCTTACACCGACCGACGCGGCTCCAAAGGCAAAGCTTGACGCATACCGCGGTCTTGTTTCACGGCTTGGCGCCATACCCCTTATATTAAATTGCGAACAGCATGATTATGTGACCGCTGCGACCAGCCATCTTCCGCATGTAATCGCCGCCTCACTTGTCAATCTTGTACACGACAGTGATTCGCCGGAAGGTATAATGAAAATGATAGCTGCCGGCGGCTTTAAGGACATCACACGCATTGCCTCCTCCTCGACAGTAATGTGGCAGCAGATTTGTCTGACTAACACTGAAAATATCAGCAGGCTGCTGGACGACTATATAAATGCTCTCACTAAAATACGCGGCGCTCTTGATACCTCGGATGCCGAGGCGCTCTACCGCTTTTTTGACAGTGCAAGGGTCTACAGGGATTCCTTTATAAGTGCGCCCAGCGGTCCTATAAAGAAGGATTTTGACATCAATATTGACATTGAGGACGAACCCGGTGCACTGGCATCAGTAGCTACTATTCTCGCCCTGAACAATATAAGCATCAAAAACATAGGAATAGTACATAACCGAGAATACGAGGGCGGTGTTCTGCGTATAGAATTTTATGAGGAGACATCCATTGAGAAGGCGGAAAAAATCCTTAAAGGCAGAGGATATACCATTCACAAGAGAAAATAATTTACAGTTTATTTAAGACCGGACTTTTTACTTTTTATTTTTGAGTAAACCTTTTCCGCTGAAATACATAATAAAATACCAAACATACCTCCGCAGGTGTCAAGCAGCACATCTGCAAAGCTGCTGTATCTGCCCGGGACAAAATATTGGTGAAACTCGTCAAATGCCGCGGAAGCAAATACCCATAATACCGTAATACCATACAGTATGGCATTTGCTCTCCTCCACGGACGCAGCATTATATATACAAGTATTCCCATGCATGTATATTCCGAAAAATGTGCAAGCTTCCTGAGCGGATGTTCAAAGTATGCCGCAAGCTCGCTCATTACGACATCGGACCAATGTCTTCCCGAAATAGAATTGACAAGCTCTATGCATTTTTCGGATATCATCAGGCTGAGCCCTCCGGACTTCTCTGAGTCCTGAGCGGAAAAGCCAAAAATAATCCTGTATAATAACAGCAGAAATAAGGCAGCCACAGCCGTGACTGCCCATTTTTTTATATCATGGGATTTAAACTTTTCTCTTCCTGCAACGCTCATTTGATTATTGTATCATTCCTGAAGCTGTCCGTCAACTATACGCACAATTCTCTTTGCTGATTGGGCAACATTCAAGTCATGTGTAATCATAACAATGGTATTTCCCATCTCATTCAGCTCGCGGAACAGCTTAAGAACATCCTTACCACTGCTCTGGTCTAAGGCGCCTGTCGGCTCATCTGCAAGCAGTATGGCAGGCTTCCCAACCAACGCCCTTGCAATAGACACTCTCTGCTTCTGTCCTCCGGACAGCTCGCTTGGTCTGTGGTCCATTCTTTTATCAAGCCCCAGAAGCTTAATTGTCGTATAGCACATTGCCTCCGCCTGCTGATGCTTTATTCCACGCATCAGCAGTGGCATAATAATGTTCTGCATTACATTATATGTAGGTATCAGCTGATAGTTTTGAAAAATAAACCCTATTTTTGAATTTCTAATCTCTGTAAGATTCTCCTCTTTTGTGCTATGGATTGCCACACCATCGAGAAAATATTCACCGCTGTCCATTACATCCATGCAGCCGACTATATTCATAAATGTAGTTTTGCCGGAGCCGGAGGGACCCAAAATGGCCACATACTCTCCCTTCTCAACCTTAAAATTAATATTTTTAAGAATCGGAAGCTTTTCCTCACCCAGCATATATCCCTTATTAATATTATGCATTTCAATCATTGACATTTTATTGCCTCTTTCCGCCATTCCCGGGCTAATCTATTCCTGATTCAGTGCAACAACAGGTATCAACCTTGATGCCTTATATGCCGGATAAAATCCAAACGCGCTTCCTGTTATTACCCCGAAAAACAGTGAAAGCAATGCGCCCTCCACCGACAGAGAGACTCTCACCGATAAAAGCTCTACAAGCGGTGTGATTCCCAGGGAAAGCAATACTCCTATTACCGCGCCGATAAAGCTTATGCAGCTTGCCTCCAGCAAAAATTCCAGCAGTATGTCTTTTCTGGCACAGCCTAATGCCTTTAGTATTCCGATTTCGTTTGTCCTTTCCTTTACGGATACGAAAAGCACATTCATAATTCCTATTCCGCCTACTATAAATACTATTATGGCCATGGAAATAAGCAGGAGTGTAAGTGTCTCGTTGGAGGTGGAGGCCGCATCCATTTTGCTTCCCGCATCAGATGCCTCGAAAACGCTTCCGCTGTAGATATCCTCCAACACCGTCAGCGCATCCTCCATAACCGTATCAACATTATTTACATCCTCCGCTATCACCGTTAAAGTAGGACTTATGCTTTCTCCGGTTATATATTTTATTCCTGTTTCATAGGGAATAAATATGGCGGTATCAGGACTTACGCCCGACGCCATGCTTCCCATCTCTGTGAATACACCCGCTACGGTATACGGCCTGTCGTCAATATATAGCTTTGAATCATATGCCTCATATGCGCTTCCGTATATATCCTTGGCAACTGTAGCGCCGAGAACACACACCTTTTCCTTATTTTCATTGTTTTCCTCTGTGATAAACTCTCCTATGGCCATCTCAAGGTTACTCATATCGGCATAATTATCCTGAACTCCCGCAACAGTATAGTATGTAGCCGAATCCAAATCTCCTCCCTCAACCGAGGCTGTGGTGGAATAAGAGATGGTTGCATCACTGATTCCTGACACCAGCGTAAGCAGCTCCTCACAATCATCCATTGTCATCACGACCTCATCGCCGCTGTCTGAGCTGCCTCCAAAACTGAAGCCTCCCATGCCGCCGCCCGAGTCACCTCCAAAGCCTGACATAGAGCCGCCTCCTGCCATTCCTCCGCCCTGAATCATTGAAAAGCCGCCTCCGCCCTCCATATCAAAGCCAAATGAGAAATCACTTTCGCTCTCCTCGCTTGAGCCGCTGTAGGTTATATCAATTGCGCCGGCATTCAGGTTTTTAAACTGTTCGGCAACAGTCTCCTTGCCTCCTGTTCCTATGGCAATTACCAGCATAATGGTCGCAGAGCCCACAACTATACCTATGGAGGTCAAAATAACCTTAAATTTATTCTGGATAAGATTCAAATACACTAATCGGATAATCTCGGATAATTTCACTATTTGCTCACCTTACTTTCTATAAGAACAGTTTCTCCCTCGCTCAGTCCCTCAACCACTTCAATGTTAACTCCGTCGCTGAAGCCTGTCGTAATGGTTCTCTTTTCTATGCTGCCGTCTTCATTTTTAACAAGAACATATGTCTTATCATCGTCAGTAACCACCGCTCTCTTTGATACGTAGAGAACATCCT
>JAJQGF010000184.1 GCA_021200695.1 Lachnospiraceae bacterium | reverse complement strand
CCTTTTTATCCTTCTGGGTTGCCTCCTCACTCTGGTATTTTGAAATTTCATCAATCATTTTTTCTATAAGCATCTTTTTCAAATATACTTCAAAGCTGAGTTCACACACAAAGGCAAACTTATTAAGAAAATCCGCATCCTCCTCCGTCGCATTTTGAAAAGACTCCTCGGCGCGAAGAAATTTTTCCTTAACATCCGCTTTCATACATTCCACGGTTTCCTTTTCCATGCTGAAAACCTCACGGTACACCTCTTCGAGCCCGAAGTCCTTTCCATTTTGAAAAAATTTTTCCGTTATCGGATGCAGCAGAGTCTGAATATCATTTATACTAAGAAAGCTTTTATAATAATAAATAAAAATAAGCACCAGCATGTGCTCTTTTGAATACTTTTTCTTAACCGGCGGCGGAAGCAAATCATTTTTGGCATAATTATTTATCATTGTCTTTGTAAGAATCTTGTCCCCATCAGGATATCTGACTGCATTTCTCAGTCTGTTGTCCATAAATGTGGTCACCTGATCCATATACAAATCAATATTCGGAATATCCTCCGGTTTGATATAGTCTATCCTGTCGAAGCTTGCCATTATACTGTCCAGCAGATTCTCACCATTAAAATCGATAGTCATATTTTATCTCTCATTTCACTATATTATAAGAGCTGCGACATAATGTATCAGTCCACTATATTATATAGTATTCAAAACTACATGACAACCTTTATTTTATTTTTCTTTTTTCAGTATTTTTTCGGCTTTCATTTTTTGGAATCTACTGCGGCTTCATGCTTCATCTCCCTGCTTCCCGGCTGTCGAGCTGTCAGCCTCCTCACGCATTTCCTCCTCCCTGACCTCCTTCAGGGCTTCTGCTATTGCGGCTTTTGCCGAGCGTCTGCCTGCGCGCGCCGCCTTTGCATTGGCAGCCTTGCCCACCCCTGCAGGAATTTCCTGATTCATATCGCATTTTCCCTGAAACACAGCATTTTCATCAATTACTATAACATTGGTAAAAATATTTCCAAGCACCTTTGCCGTTGTTGTAAGCTCGGTTTTACCCTTTGCAACTATATCCCCAAGCACCTCTCCTCCGACAATAACAGCCTGAGCCGATACATTTCCGCTTATAACGCCCCCGACACCTACTATAAGTGTCCCGGTAATCGTAACATCTCCGTTTACCGAGCCGTCAATCCTGACTGAGCCCTCAGCACTAAAATCACCCTTTACCTCGGCTCCTGCGCCTATAAGTGTTGTTATTTTTACATCTGAATTATTCTTTCCCAACATTTTATCCTCCATTCCTCCATAAACTATCCGTTAATTGCAAGCATATCAACCGGATTTATATACTCTCCGTCAAGCATCATCTGGTATCCGAATTTAACATTATCATTTGTTATTATATAGAGGGTTGTTCCCTGAACAACGGAATCCCCTGTTTTTATATTCGTTTCTCCCTGATTCCTGTATATCGTCACATATCCATTTCCGTGGTCTATAACGACGCTGTGGCCATATTCTTCATCGTCGTTTACGGCAGTCACAACTCCACTTGCCGCTGCGATTACCGTTGTTCCCTCTGATGCCTGGAAAATGCATATAGGGTTTTCTCCGTCAAGAGACTCCTCCATTGATGCCGAGCCTGTAAGAGGGAATTCAGTCGGCATACTCTGGTTCTCAATTTGTGCCGTAAGCTCAGCCTCACTCTGTACCTTTTCATTAACGGTATCACTCAAAATCTGTACATGCTGCTGCAGTGTCTCGACCTCAGTTTCCAATGCTCTCTTCTGTTCGTCAAGCTCGGCTATCTGCCGAAGCTGCTCATCATTTCTTGCACTCACCGTCTGCCATATTTTTGCCTCATATAAAAAATAGCCTATCAACACACCTATAATAATACAAAGTGTAAGAATGACCGTCCACAGCAGTCCGGGTTTTAACAAAAACTGGCGCATTCCCACATCTGTAGAATTCGACGTGACAATCACTATATGATTAAGTTTTCGCTTATGTCTCTTTCTCCGCATAGAAAGGCTCCTCCGCTTAACTGAATTATTTTACCATAATTATCCTTTGACAGCAATACTTTCTTAATACTTTTGTAATATTTTATGAAATATTTCCCAAAATAATTTGCTCTAAATTTAGTACAAAGCTTTACTTTTATTATTCTTTATGCTATTCTTACCTTGCCGCGAGGATACATAAAACTCCACGGTATGACAGAATTTTTTGGAGGTATCTATAATGAAAGGTACAGTAAAGTGGTTTAACAACCAAAAAGGCTATGGCTTCATATCAGATGAGCAGGGTAATGACGTATTCGTACACTACTCAGGAATCAATGCTGAGGGCTTCAAGACAATTGAAGAGGGTGCTGCTGTTGATTTTGATGTTGTTGAGGGTGCTAAGGGCGCTCAGGCTGTAAACGTAACCAGGCTGTAATCCACAGCCCTTGTCTGATAAAACGGACAAGGGCTGTTTTTTTAAATCTTTTTATTATTAATTTTTATGACTTCCTCCCACCTCAGATTTCCCCCGAATATATCCAGGGCGCTTCCAACAGTGAAATTAACACGGTTTTGTCCAAGCTCACGTATCAGCTCAAGGTCATCCGTGCTGTGCACTCCCCCTGCATATGTAACCGGAAGCTTATTCCATCCTCCCATCATTTTTACAAGCTCCTGCTCTATTCCCTGAGCTTTCCCTTCTACGTCCACCGCATGAATAAGGAATTCATCACAATATTCCGAAAGTCTGTCAAGAAGCGCCCCGTCAACTGTCTCGCCGGTAAGCTTCTGCCACCTGTCAGTAACCACCTTATATCCGTTTTCAGTTCTCCGGCAGCTGACATCAAGCACAAGCCTCTCTTTTCCGACTGCCTTTACAAGCTTCTTTAACCTGTCAAAATGTATAACTCCGTCCTTAAAAGCATATGAGGTCACTATAACATGTGAAGCTCCTGCCGAGAGAAATTCCCCTGCATTATCAGGATTTATTCCACCGCCTGCCTGAAGCCCTCCCGAATATGTTCTTAACGCCAGGAGCGCCTGCTCCTTTGTCGCTTCAAAATACTCGCTGTCCGGAGAGTTCAGCATGATAACATGTCCTCCCTTAAGCCCTGCCGCCTTATACAAATTTGCAAAAAATGCTGCATCCTGCTCTGACACAAAATTTTCATTTGCAGTGTCTCCAACATCTCTGAGACTTCCTCCGACAATCTGCTTTACCTTTCCGTTATGTATGTCTATACATGGTCTGAACTGCATTTTTAGCCTCCATATTATAGCCTGTCAAAATTTTTATTTTTAATTATATAAATTATTGCTGAATTTTTCAATAACACGTTATTGTATAATTTTCAAACTGCTGCACATACTAAATGCATAAATACAACACTAAATTTTATGCGGCGCTTTTTTTGAAAAAAGCGCAGGGAAATGGAGGATATTATGAAAAAAAGTTTTTTTTCCAAAAGCATTATCAGACTGACCGCAGTCGGACTTATAGCAGCATACATGTGTGCTGCAGCAGCCTGCGGAACCACAAATAACGGTAACAATACTGCCAGCTCAGGAAGTGATGAAAATTCTAATGTAAATTCCGTTACGGCGGGAACAGACAACGATAACAGTACAGCCCAGGACGACAATACTATGATGGACGGTACT
Organism: Lachnospiraceae bacterium; assembly: GCA_021200695.1. Classification (GTDB taxonomy): domain Bacteria; phylum Bacillota; class Clostridia; order Lachnospirales; family Lachnospiraceae; genus Acetatifactor. The sequence goes on along the minus strand of JAJQGF010000184.1, from coordinate 2,314 downwards.
GACAACACCGGAAGTACAGGCAATTCCAATACAACCAACGGTACAAACGGAAATGATTCCGACGGTGCTCTCGGCAATGTGGCGGACGATGCGGGAAATATAATTGATGACGCCGGCAATGCCGTAGGCGATATGGTTGACGATGCCGGCAATGCCGTTGATGACGTTATAGACGGAATGACTGACGGCACATCTGATGATAATACTGATAATGCGAACAACGCGGCCACCGCTTCAGAACAGAATACCAATAACAGATAAGGCAAAAACAGGCCGGTGCTTTACAGATTACCTGAAAATGTAAAGCGCCGGCATTTTTATAATTGCAGTCTTTATCTATTTAGCTGCATGCGGAAATGACATCCGACATATCATATTTTCCGGCAGGCCTGCCGGAAAGAAATTTTGCCGCCTGCACCGCACCGTTTCCAAACACAGCCTTTGAATATGCCCTGTGCGAGAATGTGATAACCTCATCGTTTCCCGCAAAAATCACATCATGGTCTCCTACAATCGTTCCGCCCCTGACTGCACTGATTCCTATCTCCTTATCAGGACGCGCGCCTCTCCTTGCACTTCTGTCATATACATATTCATACTCATGGTTAAGCTCGTCATTGACAGCATCCGCCAATGCAAGAGCCGTTCCGCTCGGTGCGTCCGCCTTGAGATTATGGTGCTTTTCAACTATTTCAATATCAAAGCCGGCGGGCGCCAGAACTCTTGCCGCATCCTTTAAAATTTTAAAAAGCGTGTTGATTCCAAGCGACATATTTGCCGATTTAAGTATTGCAATCTTTTCCGAGGCGGCATCCACGGCTTCCAGCTGCTTTTCCGAAAGTCCCGTCGTACACAGTACGCATGGCAGCTTATGTGCAATACAGTAATCAAGCACTCCGTCCACGGCAGACGCAACTGAGAAATCAATAAGACAGTCTGCCTCAACGTCACATTGGTTTATATCGGTAAACACCGGATATGTGTTATGTCCGTCATCCCTTGCATCAACACCTGCAGCTATCTCCACCTCAGCATCAGCAGCGACTATCCCGCTTATCACCTGACCCATTTTGCCGTTACAGCCATTCATTATAATTTTAATCATTCTGCCATCTACCGTCCTTCTATTTCAAAATTCCGTATTCCCTCATTGCCTCTTCAAGTCTCGCAGCATTTGCAGGCTCCATCTCTGTAAGAGGCATTCTGAGTGTTCCCGCATTCATTCCCATCAGGTTTAGAGCTTTTTTAACAGGAATGGGATTTACCTCACAGAACAGTGCACTGCAAAGCTTTATTGCCTCAAGCTGCAGCCTCCTGCTTCCCTCAATGTCACCCTCAAAAAACCTTTCGCAAATATCATGCGTCTGTCTGGGTGCAACATTTGAAAGTACAGAAATTACTCCCTGACCCCCAAGTGCAAGTATCGGAACTATCTGGTTATCATTTCCTGAATAGATATCCACATATCCATGTGAAATTGACGCAAGCTGCGCTATCTGGCTTATGCTGTCGCTTGCCTCCTTGACTCCTATAATATTGTGCACCTCCCGGCAGAGCCTCACCACAGTCTCGGGAAGAATATTGCATCCTGTGCGGCTTGGCACATTATACAGAATGGCAGGGAGCTTAACAGCCTCGGCAATTGTCTTAAAATGCGCATAAAGTCCGTTCTGTGTTGCTTTATTATAGTAGGGCGTTACTAAAAGTATACCATCAGCACCGTATTTTTCCGCCTCTTTGGAAAGATATACCGCCGTCTCGGTGCAATTTGAGCCTGTACCTGCAATAACCGGTATTCTGCCGTTTACAGTCTCAACACAATATTTGATGGTATCAAGATGCTCCTCGTGGCTTAGTGTCGACGCTTCACCTGTTGTTCCGCACACAATTATAGCATCAGTGCCGTTTTCAATCTGGAATTCAATGAGATTTTTAAAGCTCTCATAATCCACTGAACCGTCATCCTTCATAGGCGTAACAATTGCTACTCCTGCTCCTTTAAAAATTGCCATTTTAACTCCTCAACTTTCCGTCCGATGGACTCATATTCTTTATAGAAGAATAGAAATGCCGGTACCATATGGCGCCGGCAGGTAATCATAAACGATATCCTATCGATAGCGCCCCATCCCGTAAAGGATGACAGTCACAGGATTATTAACCCTGCGCCCAAGAGACGATACCCGGTGCATCACCTCTTTCGGCGTCCTCCCCTTTTTCTTTCCGTCACCTGTATCCGGTACATCGGGAAAAATACTCTTGAAAAACGCAACCTCTATCTTCTTATATATTTATATGTATAATAGCATTTAAG
>JAJQGF010000059.1 GCA_021200695.1 Lachnospiraceae bacterium | reverse complement strand
TGTCTGCACAACCGCAGTACTTGCTTATGATAATACAGTTCTCCAAAAAAAGCAAGCACTTTTTTATTTTATTTTTTATTTTTCACCATTTTTTATGTCATACGCCGTTTTTGCTCAGCTTCATTCTGCAAAATACGCTTCATTTTATCCTGTGCGGTTTCTTTTCCATTCGGATTAAAATGAATTTTAACAGTATAGGTGCGTCCACCTATCACTCTCTGAATATACGGAGTCCCCTGCTCCACTGTCTGCTTTTCTCTATCTGTCATTTATCTGCTCTCCTTTACATATTTGCCATTCTTTACTGATGAATGTGATATGTCAAATTTGGCACACGCGTGCGTCAAATCTCTCTTTCCGAAAAAATAACAATTCTGCCAACCACTAACTGCTAATTCCCTCAATAAACCGATTAAAGTCGCTCTCATAAAGCCTGTCCTGCACAACTCTGTATTTCTCAAATTCGTTATTTACCTTAAAACCGACCGCTATTATCATTTGCAGGCTATAATGCTTTGTATTTCGGGAAACCTGTCTGTCCTGCCATCACCTTGCTTTGCTTGGAACGCAGACCTCGCTTTCTTACTTGTGTCTCCGGCGTACCAGAGCATACCCTTCTTTCAGATTAGATTACATTTCCAAAATCAAAAATGCTGATTTGGTTCGATTCCGGCAGATTACCCAGAAGTCCCAGCCTTCCCATAAGGTCGGCTATAGTTTTTGACACCTTTGTCCTCTGTATAAAATCCTCCTTAGAAAGAAATGCCCCATCCTTAGCCGCTTCTACTATTGCATCAGCCGCCTTTTCCCCAAGTCCGTCTATACTGCTAAGCGAAGGCATCAGCCTGTCTCCTACAATTTGAAAGCTCCTTGATTTGGCGCTGAATATATCAATAGGCACAAACTCAAAGCCTCTCGCATACATTTCCTGAACCACACGCATATCTCCATAGGCATCCTTCTCCTTATTGGAAAGATCCTCATTTGTTTTCTTGCCTGCAAAATCCTCCATTCTTTTCCTGTACTCAGCCATAACCGCTTCAAGATGGCTCTGGCCCTGACACATTATCTCATATGAGAAGGCCTTTGCGCGTATGCTGAAATAGGCGCCATAGTATGCCAGCGGATAATGGATTTTGCAATATGCTATTCTCCATGCCATCATAACATATGCGGCAGCATGAGCCTTGGGAAACATATATTTTATTTTCTCACAGGACCATACATACCACTCAGGAACATTATGGTCAAGCATATCCTGCTTCCATTCCTGCCATTTGTCACATTTGCCGTTTGCAACCATGCCCTTGCGCACAGCCTCCATAATTTTGAAGGATTTCTCCGACTCCACTCCCATCGATATAAGGTAGGTCATAATGTCGTCACGAGTACATATAGCAGTAGAGATAGTCGCCTTACCCTCCTGAATGAGCGTCTGCGCATTACCCAGCCATACATCCGTGCCGTGGGCAAGCCCCGCAATACGCACCAAATCAGAGAATGCCTGCGGCTTTGTGTCAATAAGCATCTGCATCGCAAAATCTGTACCGAATTCAGGTATGCCAAGCGCGCCCAGCTTACAGCCTCCTATCTGAGCAGGTGTTATACCTAAGGCATCGGTGTTCTGAAACAGGCTCATAACATCTTTTCCGTCAAGAGGAATGCTCGTCGGCTCCACACCCGTCATATCCTGAAGCATTCTAATCATGGTAGGGTCATCATGTCCAAGTATGTCAAGCTTTAAAAGATTATGGTCTATGGAGTGGTAGTCAAAGTGGGTTGTTATAGTATCTGTGGTCATGTCATTAGCCGGATGCTGTACAGGTGTAAATGAATTTATATCCTGTCCGATAGGCAGTACGACTATGCCCCCGGGATGCTGTCCCGTACTCCTTCTTACGCCGGTACAGCCAACCGCGATTCGCTCTATTTCACTGTGTCTTTTGTGTATATCTCTGTCGGCATAGTAATTCCTCACATAGCCGAAAGCAGTCTTGTCAGCGACGGTCGCTATTGTTCCCGCCCTGAAGGTCTGCCCGTGCCCGAATATTACCTCTGTATATTTGTGCGCTTTTGACTGATATTCACCGGAAAAGTTAAGGTCTATATCCGGCTCTTTATCTCCCTTGAAGCCCAGAAATGTCTCAAAGGGAATGTCAAAGCCCTCCTTGTGCAGCGGCTCTCCGCATACAGGGCAGCTTTTGTCCGGCATATCTATACCGGCTTTACCAGCATATGCCCTTACCTCCCCGCTTTCAAAATCAACATAATGGCATTTGCTGCAATAGTAATGCGGGCTTAACGGATTCACCTCGGTTATGCCCGCCATAGTAGCTACAAACGAGCTTCCAACTGAACCTCTTGAGCCAACCAGATAGCCGTCCTCTACGGATTTCCACACGAGCTTCTGGGCTATTATATACATAACGGCAAAACCGTTTGATATAATGGAATTAAGCTCTCTCTCAAGTCTTTTCTCAACAATCTCCGGAAGCTTTGGTCCATATATTTCATGCGCCCTGTTATAGCAGATTTCCGTCAGGGTTTTATCGCTGTCCTCTATTACCGGCGGACATTTATCAGGCCTCACGGGCGATATGGTTTCTATCATATCGGCTATCATGTTCGTGTTTGTCACGACAATCTCATAAGCCTTATCGCTTCCGAGATACGAAAATTCCTCCAGCATCTCCTCCGTAGTATGCAGATACAGCGGCGCCTGCTTGTCCGCATCCTCAAAGCCCCTGCCGTACATTATTATACGCCTGTATATTTCGTCCTCGGGATTAAGGAAATGCACATCACAGGTAGCCACCACAGGCTTATGGAACTGCTCTCCTAACGACACCACCCTGCGGTTAATATTGCGTATATCCTCAATTGAATTGATATCCCTGAATTTCTCGGATTCTATCATAAAACTGTTGTTGCCGCATGGCTGTATCTCAAGGTAGTCATAGAAATTTACAAGCCTTGCTATCTGTGTCTCGCTCTGTCCGTCCACAAGAGCCCTGTAGAGCTCTCCTGCCTCGCATGCGCTCCCAAGTATAAGGCCCTCTCTGTATTTCATAATAAGGCTCTTGGGAATTTTGGGCCTCTTATTAAAATACTTAAGATGCGACTCTGATATCAGATGATACAGGTGTATTCTTCCCAGCTCATTTTTGGCAAGAATAATCGCATGGTATGACGGAAGCTTTGAAATCATACGTTCATCCTCCTCGCCCTCCATGTTAAGTCCGGCAAGTGTATGAATTCCCTTATCCTCCAAAAGTCTGATAAATCTGACAAAAATCTCAGCCGTACATCCGGCGTCATCCACCGCGCGGTGATGGTTTTCCAATGATATTCCAAGCGTCTTTGCAACCGCATCAAGAGTATGCCTGGACTGATTAGGCAGCAGCATGCGCGCAATCGGCACTGTATCTACGTATGTAAAATCCTGAAGGCAGTCAAGCCTCCTGCAGTTTTCTATAATGAAGCTCATGTCAAAGCTCGCGTTATGCGCAACCAATACACAGCCGTCGCAAAACTCCATAAAGCGCGGAAGCACAATGTCTATAGTCTCCGCACTCATTAGCATGTCGTCATTTATACCTGTAAGCTTTTCTATCTCATAGGGAACCGGCACCTCGGGATTTACAAAGGCCGAGAAGCTGTCCGCAATCACTCCGCCTGACACACGTACCGCGCCTATCTCAATAATACGGTTTTTGACCGGAGAAAAGCCGGTAGTCTCTATGTCAAATACAACAAATTCGTCCGAGAGCGACTGTCCCCTGTCGCCCGTGACTATCTCTTTAAGGTCATCGACAAGGTATGCCTCCACCCCATAAAGTATTTTAAAGAAATCCTGCCTGTCGGGGTTTTCATCGCCATTTGCAGCACGCTTCCCCTTCTCTTCCTTCCAAAGCGATTCCCATACATGGTTTGCGTCGGTAAAGCTCTGCACCACTCCATGGTCTGTAATAGCTATGGCTCTGTGTCCCCATTTATATGCGCAATTTACCAAATCCTTTGCCTCAGATACTCCGTCCATATCGCTCATCTTGGTATGACAGTGCAGCTCAACGCGCCTGTGGACAGCAGTATCCATGCGTTTTTCCCTGAAATCTGGAATTCTCTTTATCCCGGCAATCGAGCTTATCGCTATATCATGGTCGTATTTATCCAGCAGGGCAATGCCTTTCAGCTTTACAAATGAGCCTGTCTTTATAACAGCCTTAGCCTCGCCGGCCTGTTCCGAGCTTATAAACATTTTAGCGCCTATAGTGTCTGTGAAGTCCGTAATATTAAATGTAAAAAGAACCTTTTCATTTTTAAGCTCCCGTGAGTCCACCGATATAATCTGTCCGCGGATTACAACCTCGCCAAGCTCACCCGTAATCTCCTCTATAGGCATTGCATCATCATCGAAATTTCTTCCGTATAATACGTCGGGATTGTCCGAGCGTTTAAAATCGCGCTGCTTATAATCTCCGCCTTTGGAAAATGTTCCCTTTTTAATATCCTGTACAGGTTTCTGCGGCGAAGATGTACGTGTCTGTGATGCCGCGGGTGCCAAAGCCCCGGCAGTCTCATGGTGCAGACCGCTCTCAGCCGCCGCATTATCTCCCGTGGAGGCGCCTTTTGTCGCATCACCATTTGTGCGTTTATAAATCTCTGCCACCTTCATGCGGATTTTTAATTCCTCCTCCGCGTTAAACCTGCCTGACAAAGCTTCTCTGTAGACTACTCTTACCTCCACGGAAAAGCCGCATCTCTCCACAAGAATTTTTTCCAGAATTCTTACAAGCTCCTCCTCCCTGCTTCTGTTTATCACCGTATCTTCAATGCTTATTATAATGGTATGCTCATCAGGATAAGTAAGCTCCGCCGTCTTAAAAGCATTGTATTCTATATGGCTGTATTCCTTAAGCTCTGTAAGAATACTGTCACGATAGATATCCATAAGCTTTTCCGGATTATACTGATTGGAAAGCTCAAATTTCTCGTATATCTTTACAAGCATGAAAGCATTAGGGAAAAGCTGCTTTTTTATGGCTTTTTCGGTCTCAATTATATCCTCCTTAAGTATAAGGTGCGGACTGTGTATATATATGCGCAGAAAATCTCTTCGCCTTGACACGGAAACCCTCTCAACAGTAGTCTGCTCCATTATGTCACTCACACCTGTATTTAATTTTAAAGTCGGAAATGCCTCAAAAAATTTTTTAGCCATAATTTCACCCGTTCTGCCAGTTGTCCAGCTCCTCCTTCAATGCCGCGAGCAGTTCACCCTCCGGCACCTTTTTTATTATGCTGCCCTTCTTTATAAGAAGACCCTCGCCATTTCCTCCTGCAATACCCAAATCAGCCTCCTTCGCCTCACCGGGGCCGTTTACGGCACAGCCCATAACCGCAACCTTTATATCAATCGGATAGTCACAGACAAGCTGCTCAACCTTTGTGGCAAGCCCGATAAGGTCAATCTGCGTGCGCCCGCATGTAGGACAGGAAACTACCTCTATGCCGCCTTTTCTGAGACCAAGCGTACGAAGAATGAGTCTTGCGCTCTTTACCTCCTCGATTGGCGAACCGGTGAGCGATACCCTTATGGTGTCGCCAATTCCCTGATTTAATATAAGTCCGAGACCTATCGCCGACTTAATATTGCCGCTCTGCACCGTTCCTGATTCTGTAATTCCTACATGCAGAGGATAGGGTGTTTTTCCTGCGAGAAGCTCATGCGCCTTCACACACATAAGTACATCTGAGGATTTTATGCTTATAACAAGCCTGTCATATCCAAGCTCTTCAATAATATGCACCTTGTCAAGAGCGCTCTCAACTATTCCTTCAGCCGTAACTCCTCCGTACTTCTCAACAAGCTGCTTTTCAAGCGAACCGCTGTTTACTCCCACCCTTATGGGAATATTCCTCTCCCTTGCGGCATACACTACGGCCTTAAGCCTGTCTGTTCCTCCTATATTTCCCGGATTGATACGAAT
>JAJQGF010000074.1 GCA_021200695.1 Lachnospiraceae bacterium | reverse complement strand
AAATCCTGGCAAGCAGCCTATCAACAGGCAGCTTCTCCTTTGGTATCGGTTTCACTATATAATAAAAGAGAGGCACCAGCATCATTGCCGTAATAAGCGATGCAAGCATTGCAAACACTATTGTAAATCCAAGCTGATAAAAGAGCTGTCCTGACAAGCCATCCATTGTAGCAAGCGGAAGATATACAACGATGGTAGTAATAGTTGAGGCTATAATGGAAGCTGTAACCTCCCTTGTACCTTCGTATGCCGCATCCTTGAAGCCAAGCCCCTTTTCCTGCTTCCTGAAACAGCTTTCAATAACGACTATCGACGAGTCTACCATCATGCCTATCGCTATTACCAGAGAGCCAAGCGTCACAATATTCATTGAAAATCCCATAGCGCTCATAAGTATCAATGTTACAAAGAGCGAAATAGGCATTGACATTCCAACAATGAGACTCGCCTTAAAATCTCCAAAAAAGATAAACAGTACAAGCATAGTTAGAACAACGCCCAATACAAGAGTCTGCGCTACGCTTGAAAGCGAGCTTTCTATTGAATCACTTGCATTATATGTAACCTCAAAGGAAATTGCAGGATTAGCCTCCTGAATTTTTTCAAGCTCATCCAGCACGTCGTTGCAGACATTCACTGTTCCATAGCTGCTTTTGTTCTGAATGCTTATACTTACATTGTCTGCACCATTGTATCGGGATATACTCTCCGCTTCCTTAGACGCCTCGGTAACAGTGGCAATATCCTGCAGGGTAATTACACTTCCTGTTGACGTCATTATCGGCACTTCCTTAAGCTTCTGTACAGTATTATACTCCATAGATGTAGACACGCTTATATCCTGAGAACCCTGCTGTACGCTTCCTGCCGGATAGGAGAAATCAACGGATGCCAAATATTGGGATACTGTAGACATTGTAAGACCATACTGCTTCATCAGCGTATTATCAAGCTCTATTTTAATATAATCCTCAGTACCGCCGCTCACATCCACCTGCGCAACGCCTGAAATTGATTCAAGCTCAGGTACAACCGATTCGTTTACTACCTTCAGTAAATCTATATCACCGACCTCAATAGCGGAAATTGTCATAACCGCAGCGCTGTTCATATTCATTTCTATAATAGTCGGCTCCGATGCATCATCCGGGAAATCCAACGCCGCAGTCTCCAGCGCCGACCTCAAATCATTATGGCATTCCGTAATATCTACACCGTACTCATATGTAAAAAGTACAATGCAATAGTTTTCCATTGACATTGTTGTAACGGAATCCACTCCGCTTAAAGCCTCGCCCGCATCTTCTATTTTTGACGCGAGCAGTTCATCCACGCTTTCCGGGTCAGCACCCGCGTATGTGGCAAAAACAATAAGCATAGGCATCTCTATATCCGGTGTAAGCTCAAGTCTGAAGCCAAATATAGAAGAAATACCAAATACTGCCAGAGCCAGAATCACAAGAAAGCATGACACCGGCCGTTTTAAGGCAAGTTTCGTCAAATTCATCTATGCTGCCCCCCTTACTCATTTATAGTGTCCGGTGCAGATACCTCAGCACCGTCCATAAGTCTTGCCGACCAGCTTGTTATAATTGTATCTCCCTCTGCAATTCCGTCAGTGATTGCAATCTCCGTATCGTTGAAAATTCCTGCGGTAACATAGGTTTTCACAGCTCTTCCGTCAACACAGAGATACACATATGAGCCGTCATTGTCGTAGTATACTGCATCATATGGAATTATTATGGCTTCATTCTGCTTATATGTATCTGCCGTTATCTTAACCGACACACCGCTTGGAAGCGTATCTCCATCCGCCTCCACATTGGCTTTAATCTGGAAAAGCCCTGTCTGCTGATTAACTGCAACACCTACCTCTGTAATATGCCCTGTATATTCGGCTCCGCTTCTCTCGACAGTTATTTCATCTCCCACACTGAGAGTAGCCTTCACAGATTCACCTACATTAAATGTAACAGTCATGCTGTTCTCATTCGCAATGGTAAAGGCAGCGCTGCTGCTTGCCGCAATACTGTTTACATCAACACTTCTGCTTGTAACTACACCAGAGATTGGCGCCGTAACCGTATAATATGAAAGAGCAAGCTCAGCACTATCAACACCTAAGCTGGCAAGTGAAACACTTGTCTGAAGCTGCTCGCTTGTGTCATCCCTGATTTCGCCCTGTGTGAGTGTCTTTGTATCATTGACTATATCCTTTGCCGCCTCGGCTGCACGATATGCAGAGGCTGCCTGAAGATACGAATCGTATAAGGTATTCCTGCCTTCCTCCGCCGTCTCCAGCTGACTCTGCAATGTAGCAAGCTGTGTAGCTGCATCTCCTCCGCTCACTGTATCACCTGAAGCTATTGCTGCCTGAAGCGTTTCAATTGCTTCCTCAAGCTCATCTACCGCATCCTCAGCCTCATCATATTTATTCTTAATCTGATAATACGCGATTTGAGCCTGTTCATAGCTGCTCTGCGCCGAAACCTCTGAGCTTGCAAGCTGTAAATCCGTGGATTCCTGCTGGCTTCCGGTGGTCATATCCGCCGTCTGCTGTGTGCTTGTAAGGCTAAGCTGTGCCTGCTTTAGCTGAAGCTGTGCAGCCTCATCATCAATCTTAAAAAGTACATCGCCGGCATTTACATAGTCTCCTACGCTGTAATTTACCTCTGTTACCGTACCTGACGCAAAAGGAATTACATACACAGATTCCTGCGGAGATACCGTGCCGACAAAGCTGTTCTGCAAAGTAAGGTCTCCTGTCTGTGCCTGCTGCATATCGACAAGCACCGCTGAAGTTTCATTTTCCACCTCCTCTGCACTGCCGCATCCTGCAAAAATCATGCTGCTTCCCAATATCAGCGCCAGACCCGCACCGCATTTTTTCATTACCGAACCATGCTTATACATTGTTCTGCTCCTCTCTTTTTATATCCTCAAAGTCAATTCAATATGTAATCTCAAGCTAACTAAAATTAGTTATTATGCGAACCACACATACTTCTCATTATATGTTTTTTCATAAAAAATACAATTAAAATTTTATTAAAGTTGCCTTATCAAATTTTTTTCTCAACGGCATTAACTTTGTGTACATGTGTTCATAAAATTACGCTTGTTGACAATATTGATGTTTTTCATTATAATTATCAACTAGGAAAAATCAATAAACATTTTTCAGACATTTGCTCTTTGATATACACTTTTTATGATTTTGTATAGAATTGTGCATTTTTAATTATAATTTTATTATTTGATAATTTTTATTTTATATAATAGAATACATGGAAATGAGGAGACAAATTATGGAATCAGACAATATGGACAGAAGAAAAAAATATTCGCTCAGAGCAATCCGTCAGGCATTTCTTGACCTTCTGGCACAGAAAAGTCTCAACTCTATCACAGTGACAGAGGTATGTAAGCTCGCGGATATCAATCGCGGAACCTTTTATAAATACTATAATGACATAGACGATTTGTTACGGCAAATCAGCGACTCTATATTAGATGATATTTATAAGCTTATGCTATCCTCCTCCGAGGAAAAAAATGCCGAAAACAGAGATTTACATGGGCTGCTCAATGACGCTTTAGAAGTTGTACTGCAGAATGCAGACATACTTACCATGCTCAAAAACATTGATATTTTAAACGTCATAGTCCCTAAATTCATTTTTGCTTTAAAGCCCGCAGTATCGGAGCTATTAGAAAAGATGTCGCCAAAGCTCCCCGAAAATGAAGCGATGTATCTGACAGATTTCATTATGAGTGGCTGCGGCGCCATCGTACAGGAATGGCTTAGAGACGGCATGACCATCTCAAAAGAGAATATAGCCGATATGATATACAAAAATATAACAGGGGTAATGCAGGCATACTGCTTACAGAACTGATTATCTATAAAATAACCTCCTGCTCTGCACAGACAGGCTTCGCATCAAGCTTTCCCGCAAACAGCTCCTTAAGCCACACTTCAGCAAGACCGACCCATGAAGCACATTCCTCCTGAACATTCCTGCCATCACTCGTTTCCGTCAGATGAGTAGCAAGCGCCAGACCATGAGAGCCAATAGGATACATATGAAACTCTGTTGATATTCCCGCTTTTCTCAGTGCGCTCACAAGTAAAAGTGAATTTTCAACCGGCACGGATTGGTCTGCAAACGTATGCCAGATAAAAGTCTTGGGTGTCTTGGCTGATACATGCTTCTCAAGCGACATGGCATCGGCAAGCTCATCATATCTGTCTCCCAACAGCTTCTCAAATGAGCCCTTATGCGCAAACTCCCCTGATGTAATCACAGGGTAGCAAAGCAGCATTCCAAAGGGACGCAGTATTTCATGATCCGGACCCTCAAGACCAAGCCTTTCTGCAAGAAAATCCTCATCCCAGAACATCCCCAGACTAGCTGCAAGATGTCCTCCCGCAGAGCAGCCCTGAACAACTATCTTTTCCGCATCAATATACCACTCGTCAGCCTTCTCCCTAAGCAGCACCATTGCACCTGCAAGCTCCGTAAGCGCCGTAGGATATACCGCCGGCTCACATGAATATCTCAGAACCGCAACATGATATCCCATTGCAAGGAATGCCAACGCCATAGGCTCCGATTCCCTGTCCGATGTTCCCTTGTAGCCGCCGCCCGGACAAATAAGTATAAGCGGTCTCTTCCTTACTGCCATCTTGGGCGAAACATCCTGGATATATGTTATAAGTCTTGCTCCGGGCTGTGAACCCTCCATATTAAGCTCTATTGTAAGATGTGTCATATTAAAATCTCCATATACTGCTGATATTTAGTTAAGCCTTAGCTTCTTCAGAGCCTTTTCTGCAATCAGACATTCCCCATGCTCCTTAAAAAGCGTAATTCTATCCTCATCCGCCGCATAAAGGCCGCCAAATTCCATCGCCTGAATACAGGCTCTGCTGTAACGCTCATATGCCGCTGAGCCTTTTGTAAGACAAAGATAGTAAATGTCCTCCAGCTTGTAAAGCGTGCTTCCAATTCTAAGCCCCTTAGGCATAGCTGTCGCATACTCCATAATACTGCTTATATCTTCAAATGCAAAAACCGCACACGCAGGTCTCTTCACCTGCTGCGAACCGTCAGCCTCCGAAGCGCCTGCAGCCTTATCCGGTATTCCGTTCACCGCCGGGCTGACGCCAATACTTTCCCTTGTTTTTCTGATTATATCCTTCATTTCCTTCAGATACTCAAGTATCTGGTCACCGTCCCTTGTCTCAAACGGCTCCTTTTCAGAAAATGTAAGAACAAGCCCCTTGTCAGGAAGCATCATAATCTGGAGGTCAAAAGCAAACTGCGAAGGCTTATATCCTACCTCCTCCTCAGCCTGTTCAATAATCTCCTTAACTATCTCCTTAGCCTTATCGCTTCTAAGGACAAAATCCTTATAATCAATTTCATATTCCTCCAACTCCTCGTTGGATAGAAAGCATTTTACAGTTTTATCGTCTATTCGTTCAATTCGCATATAAATCACACCCTTCCACGTGTGAAGCAAACGCTTTTTCCTTATACATATGAATATGATAGCATGATTGCGCTATTTTTTCCATAGAAATATTCTTCCATTATGTTTCCGTTGTACAAAAATTTTTTAAGCTGCTTCCAATCCCGCTGTTTTTCTCCATCTCCCGCTCATATATCTTGCAATAAAACAAATCACCCGGAAAATCCAATCCATTACCATGGCAATCCAGACTCCTACCGCACCATATCCCATACCTACTCCAATTATATAGCTGAAACCGATTCTGAAAAAAAACATTGAAAAAATTGAAAGCACCATAGTAAAACGTACATCATTGCAGGCACGAAGCATGTTTGGCAACACAAAGGATGCCGGCCACAGAAATATAGCCATGCCATCATGTATCATAACAAGAATATATGCAAGCCGTGTCGTTTCTCCGCCAAGGCTGTAAATGCTGAGTATCCAGGGCAGACATATTAATATTATACTGTTT
>JAJQGF010000169.1 GCA_021200695.1 Lachnospiraceae bacterium | reverse complement strand
TAACAAGCTCGAGCACGGCATCTCCAAGAAACTCCAGCCTTTCATAGTCGCCCGTTCTGTTTATTTTCTGTTCATTCATATATGAGCTGTGCGTGAGCGCACGCTTTAACAATGCTTCATTTCTGAATTTATACCCTATTCTTTCCTGAAGCATCTCCAATGTATATTCTTCCTGCATGTTTACACTCATTTCTAAAAAAATCCCGAATCACTGTAGCAGATTCGGGAATACTTTGAAAATTGGTTTAAAATAAAGCACTCTTTATCATTTCTACAGCCTGCTCAACCGTTGTGATTGACTCTGCTGATTCCGCAGGAATCTCAACGTCAAATTCTTCTTCGATTCCCATGATAATCTGGTAGATATCCAAAGAGTCGGCACCGAGGTCATCCATAAATGTGGTCTCAGGTGTAATCTCCTCCGCATCAACATTCAGCACCTCTGCAATTATCTTTTTGAGTTTTTCAAGTTCCATTTTTATTTCCTTCTTTCTTTTTATTTTATCTTATCTATATTATGTCTTCTTTTTCCTCTTGTTTTACACTGTCTCCTGAGGCAACCTTCTCCATTATTTTCTCATTAATATTCTGCTCCTTGAAGGTTATGCACTGCAATATAGAATTTTTAACCTCAACCGCCTTACTGCTTCCATGAGTCTTTACAACAAGTCCCTTAAGGCCAAGAAGCGGCGCGCCTCCGTACTGCTCGGTGTCAAAGGATTTAAGTGTTGTCTTAAGAGCAGGCTTAATTAAAAGCGCGCCAAGCTTGCTCCTCATATTTGTCATCAGACCGCTTTTAACCTTTTTGAGAAGCTCTCCTGCAACTCCCTCATACATTTTCAGAATTACATTTCCCACAAATGCTTCGCACACAATTACATCTGCAGTGCCCGCCGGAATATCCCTTGCCTCTACGCTTCCTATAAAATTAATATCAGGACAGTTCTTTAAAAGAGGAAAGGTTTCCTTTACAAGTGCGTTGCCCTTCTCCTCCTCAGCGCCTATATTTACTATGCCGACCCTGGGGTTCTTTATATTTAAGACATTTTCCATATACACGCTACCCATCTTTGCAAATTGCACCAGATGTGATGGACGCGCATCGACATTGGCACCACAGTCTATAAGGAGGCTTACTCCATTAGAAGTCGGCATAAGCGGGGCAAGTGGCGGTCTTTCAACTCCCTTAAGCCTGCCTACAATAACCTGTCCGCCTACAAGCACCGCACCGGTGCTTCCGGCAGATACAAATGCATCGCACTCTCCATTTTTAACCATGTACATGGCCTTCACTATTGAGGAATCCTTTTTCTTCCTTATTGCCATAACCGGCGGCTCGGCCATCTCAATAATCTGTTCGGCATGAACAACCTCAAGCTGCTCCTCCGGATATGTATACTTTTTGAGTTCATTCCTGATAAGCGGCTCTTTTCCGACAAGAAAAACCTTTACACGCTTATCCTCATTAACCGCTTCAACCGCACCTTTAACAGTCTCAAGCGGCGCATTATCTCCGCCCATAGCATCAAGAGCTACCTTTACATACTCAGCCATTCAATTCATTCCTTTTCTCTAAAACATATATAAAATATACATAAACATTCCATTTAACTATACAAGACACATATATAAAAATCAAGACAAAATTTCTAAAATAAACCAGCCTGAGCTGCAAAACAAAAAGCTGTTATACCAGCTAATAAATTAGCAGTACAACAGCCACATGTCATAAATCATCAGTCAACGGAAACAACCTGCTTTTTGTTGTAAGAACCACAGTTTTTGCATACCCTGTGAGGCACCATCAGCGCGCCGCATTTGCTGCACTTTACTAATGTAGGAGCACTCATCTTCCAGTTTGCTCTTCTCTGGTCTCTTCTACCTTTAGAAGATTTATTCTTGGGACAAATTGACATATCATCACACCTCCTTATTGCTCTCAAAGATATCCTTTAATACTGCCATACGAGGGTCCGGAATAAATGTATCACAACCGCATTCCCCCATTTAAATTCTGACCGCATTTCGGGCATATGCCCCTGCAGTCCTCCTTACACAGAATCTTTACAGGCCAATTTAATAAAATTTCGTTCTGCACAAGCGCATCCACATCAAGCTGATAGCCCTCCATAAACTGACGGCTGTCCGCCTCCGCTTCAGCGTCCGGCGCTGCGGCAGTTCTTTCGAAGCTAATCTCAAGCGTCACCGGCGCTTCGGCAAGACACCTATCACATTGTGCAGTAAATGTCAGACATAAATGACCCTCCACCTTTGCCTCTCCGGCTCCGATATTAACGGCGGTAAGGCTGAGCGGTGTTTTCCCGATAATATCGGCGCCTCCGTACAAGCCTTCAAAACGGTCTGCTTCTATCTGCACTTCAAGTTGTAATGTCTTACCTTCTAATGTCAAAGCATCGGACAAGTTAACTAACATGGCAGCTCCCTGTACATAATTGTAAAAATGTACACCTTACGCATACTTCACAGTGCACATTTTTGCACACTCGTTTATTATACATATGGCTTTATACTTTGTCAACAAAAATTTGCATAAAGCCTACAATAAAGCCGATATCCTGCTTTAATGACTTTACTTTAAGCTTCTTTTACAGCATCCTTCATGCCTTTTACATATTCATAAATAAATGGTGCAGCCCCGGCTCCATGCTCGGCTACAATCCTGACTATTGCGCTTCCCACAATAACGCCGTCAGAAATTGAAGCCATCCCTTTTGCCTGTTCGGGAGTGCTTATGCCAAAGCCGATTGCACATGGAGTGTCCGTCACCCTTCTTATGGAGGATACCATGGCGTCACGCCCTGCCGAAAACTCACTTCTTACACCGGTCACTCCCATTGAGCTTACCACATAGATAAAACCTCGGGCCTCCTGAGCAATAGATTTTATTCGCTCCTCTGACGTAGGAGAAATCATTGATATAACCTCAACATTGTGTTCCGCTGCAGGCTGCGCTGCCTCCTCCTTCTCCTCAAAGGGAACATCAGGAATTATAATTCCTCCTACTCCAAGCTCTTCACACTTTGCAAAAAATTTCTCATATCCATAATGAAACACGGGATTAACATAAGTCATAAATACAAGCGGAATCTGTGATACCTCCCTTACTCTCTTTACTATGTCAAACACACCGTCAGTTGTCATTCCGTTTTTAAGCGCTCTGATATTTGCCTCCTGAATGACAACTCCCTCAGCCGTCGGGTCCGAAAATGGTATTCCAATCTCTATCAAATCAGCGCCGGCTCTCTCCATTTCAAGAATAAATTTAACTGTGCTGTCTGCATCGGGGTCTCCTGCAGTAATGAATGCTATGAATGCCTTTTTATTGTCTGTGTCAAAAACCCTTTTAAACATATCAGTCATGGATATCCACCCCCCTATACCTTGCTATCGCAGCCACATCCTTGTCTCCGCGTCCTGACACGCATACTATTATGCTCTGGTCAGGGCTATAATTTTTTGCAATTTTTCTGACATACGCAATCGCATGTGCACTCTCAATCGCCGGTATAATACCCTCCGTGCGCGAGAGATACTCAAATGCATCGACAGCCTCGTCGTCCGTTACCGGCACATACTGCGCCCTTCCAATATCGTGTAAGTACGCATGCTCAGGACCGATTCCCGGATAGTCAAGTCCTGCGGAAATTGAATATACGGGAGCAATCTGTCCATACTCATCCTGACAGAAAATAGATTTCATTCCATGGAAAATACCGAGACTGCCCTTTGCTATGGTAGCTGCATGCCTGTCAGTGTCCACACCCTTTCCGGCAGCTTCGCATCCGATAAGCTCTACCCCTTCGTCATTTATGAAATTATAAAACATTCCTATTGAGTTGCTTCCTCCGCCGACACACGCCACAACCGCAGCAGGAAGCTTTCCCTCTGCGTCAAGAATCTGAGCTCTTGCCTCTTTGCTGATAACACTTTGAAAGTCCCTTACTATCATAGGGAAGGGATGCGGTCCCATAACCGACCCGAGACAATAGTGGGTATCCGAAACTCTGTTGCTCCACTCCCTCATTGCGTCATTCACCGCATCCTTAAGGGTCATTGTACCTGTTGTAACCGCATGAACCTTAGCACCCAGAAGCTCCATTCTGTAAACATTCAATGCCTGCCTTTCGGTGTCCTCCCTGCCCATAAACACCTCACATTCCATATCAAGCAGCGCAGCAGCCGTTGCCGTTGCTACTCCATGCTGTCCCGCGCCGGTTTCAGCAATCAGCCTTGTCTTTCCCATCTTTTTTGCAAGCAGCGCCTGACCCAGAACATTGTTAATTTTATGAGAACCGGTATGATTCAAATCCTCGCGCTTTAAATATATTTTTGCGCCTCCGAGCTCTCTTGTCATCTTCCCGGCATAATAGAGAAGCGAAGGTCTGCCCGCATATTCATTAAAAAGCTTTGTAAGCTCTGCATTAAACTGCGGGTCATTTTTATAATGCTCATATGCCTCCTCAAGTCTGTATAATTCATTCATCAGAGTCTCAGAGATATATTGTCCGCCATATATTCCATAACGTCCCTTGCTCATACTTATCTGTCCTTTCATAGTTTATAAAGTGTACGACAGTTTTCTTACTGTCTCCACTGTCCGTCTCATCTTCTCAAAATCCTTTACGCCGTCGGTTTCAACGCCTGAGCTTAAATCTACGGCATATGGTGTAAGTCTCATGCATGCACATGCAATATTGTCCGGCGTAAGCCCGCCCGCAAGAAAATATTTTCTGTCAATTCCGCAAAGGAGCGACCAGTCAAGGGTAATTCCGGAGCCCGCACCGCTGTCGAACAGAAGATAATCCGCCGAAGAATCCAGCCATGCCTCAGCATCACATCGGCTTCGCACCCTGACCGCCTTTATGACCTTTTTACCCGTCGCCGACTTAATATACTTAACGTCCTCCTCACTCTCATCTCCGTGCAGCTGTGCTATATCTATTATATTTCTCTCAAGAAGGTCTGCTATATTCTTCAGAGGTTCGTTTACGAAAACTCCCACCGCCTTAATATCTGCTGACAGCTTTTCCTTTAGCCGCTCTGCCATATCATACGTAATCCTTCTCTTATTTCCCGCAAATACAAATCCAACATAATCAGGCTTAACAAGGTTTGCATATTCAATATCCTCAATTCTTTTTAAGCCACATATTTTTAGCTTCATTTTTTTCCTCCGGACAACTCCGTAAGCATCCCCTTCTTATCCCTGCTTCGCATAAATGTCTCGCCTATAAGCACGGCATCGATTTTATTATTTTCCAGCCGTTCAATATCGCTTCTTGTCTTCATGCCGCTTTCTGAGACAAAAATAACATTTTCTGGTACAAGCCTCCTGAGTCTTACGGAATTATTAATGTCAACCGTAAAGTCCTTCAGGTTACGGTTATTTACACCTATAATTTCCGCACCTGCCTTTTTTGCCATCTCAAGCTCATGCTCGTCATGCGCCTCAACAAGCGCAGAAAGTCCAAGCTCTCCTGCGATTCCGTAATATTCCTCAAGCTGCGTCTGTGACAGAATTGCACATATAAGCAAAACGGCGTCTGCACCGATATTTTTCGCTTCATATATCATGTACTCATCCACCGTAAAATCCTTCCTCAGAAGCGGGATATCCACCGCCTTTCTAATGGAGGTAAGATATCCATTTCTCCCCTGAAAATAGAAAGGCTCGGTAAGCACCGATATCGCATCCGCACCGGCGCTCTCATACTCCCTGCCTATTTCAACATAGGGAAAATGCTCGGCGATAACACCCTTTGACGGAGATGCCTTCTTAACCTCGCATATAAAGCTCATCCCATCCCCTGCAAGTGCCTTCTTAAACGGAAAGCCGGTGTCGGTATTCATTGCAAGCGCCCTGCGTTTTACCTCATCAAGAGGCCTGCCTGTCTTTACCGCCTCAACCCTTTCCTTTGTAAATGCAGCAATTTTGTCAAGTATCATAAAATCATCCCTTATTTATTGGAAAGCTCGATAAACTGCTCAAGCTTTCTGTAAGCCTCTCCACTAT
>JAJQGF010000069.1 GCA_021200695.1 Lachnospiraceae bacterium | reverse complement strand
TAATATTTAAAGGCCCACCCGAGAGGATAAAACCTGTCCTTTTCGGTGGGCCTTCAGAGAAAATAATGTCATTTATTCATATTCGGCAAGGTCATATATAAGCTTCTCAGAGGCCTCCCAGCCGAGACAGGGGTCGGTTATTGATTTACCATATACGCCTCCGCCTACCTTCTGATTTCCTTCAACAATATAGCTTTCAATCATAAGGCCCTTTACAAGACTGTGAAGCTCAGGATTAAGCTGGCGGTTGTGCATAATCTCCTTTGCTATGCGGACCTGCTGTGCAAACTGCTTGTTTGAGTTTGAATGGTTTGTATCGACCACACATGCGGGATTCTTCAAATCCATCTTCTGATACATTTCAAGCAGACGCACCAAATCCTCATAGTGGTAATTCTGCGTATTGTTGCCGTGCTTGTTGGTAGCGCCGCGCAGAACAGTGTGTGCAAGCTCGTTTCCGGTGGTGTTTACTTCCCAGCCCCTGTATATGAAGGAATGAGGATGCTGTGCAGCATATACAGAATTTAACATGACGGAGAAATCTCCGCTGGTAGGATTCTTCATTCCGGTTGCAACGTCAAAGCCGCTTACAGTAAGCCTGTGCTGCTGATCCTCGACAGAACGTGCGCCGACTGCAACGTAGGACAGGATATCCGATATATATCTCCAGTTTTCAGGATAAAGCATTTCATCGGCGGAGGTAAGACCGCTCTCGTCAATGGCGCGTATATGCATCTTTCTCATTGCAATAAGTCCGGCAAGAAAATCCGGCTTTTTCTCCGGGTCAGGCTGATGGACTATGCCCTTGTAGCCTTCGCCTGTGGTGCGTGGCTTATTGGTGTAAATTCTGGGAATCAGTATCAGCTTGTCCTTAACCTTTTCGTTAACTTTTGCGAGCCGCGATACATAATCACAGACGGAATCCTCATTATCTGCAGAGCAGGGACCAATAATTACAAGAAATTTACTGCTCTTTCCGGTTATTACGTCTCTTATTTCTGCATCTCTGTTTTTCTTCAGCTCCGCGAGAGCCGGAGGAAGCGGGTATTGTCCGCGGATTTCATCCGGAGTGGGAAGTTTTTTAATAAATTCAAAGCCCATTGTATTTTACCTATGCCATTGGCAAATCCTTTCTCAGTTTGGTCATTTCCCCTAATTATAGTATAAGTTTTTTTAACATGCAAGCCACACATCTTTTTAACAGTGAAAACTTTTTATATTTTAGCCTTTTATAAAAATCCGTAATATGCTATACTGTTATGGAAATGTGTTGAGGGTCGGAGTGAATATTTTAATATCCAGTCCGGATAGAATGTGGAAATATGTCGCAAGAGGATAATCATAATACTGTAAGAAGAGAGCGTGTACAGAGACTTAAAAAAATAATAGTTACATCAGTTTTTATATTGATTCTGATACCTTACATTTTATGTGCCGTGCTGTTTGTCAGACTGCATAATATGAACATAAGGATAGACAGCCTTGGTATGCAGCTTGAGCAGCTTATATAAATGACGGCTGATGAGGATATGAGCAGGAATACGGTTATTGACGGTACGGCTCCGGCAGAGGAGGAAATCTCTCAGGAGGAGCTTCAGATTGTCAGCAGCTCTGATGCTTCGGCGGCGCATATGGTATATCTTACATTTGATGATGGACCCAGCATATATACTGAGGAGATATTGGATATACTTGACAGCTATGGTGTAAAGGCCACGTTTTTTGTGGTGGGCAAGGAGGACGAGGCTTCAAGAGCTGCGCTGAAGCGCATAGCAGATGAGGGCCATACATTGGGAATGCACTCCTACAGCCACAAATATACTGAGATATATGAATCTCTGGATGCCTTCTCGGCAGATTTTATCAGGCTTCGGGATTATCTGTATGATGTAACGGGAGTTAACAGCTGCTATTATCGTTTTCTGGGAGGAAGCTCTAATACGGTTAGTCCCGTGGATATGCATGAATATGCGGAATATCTTGACGAACAGGGGATTACGTTCTATGATTGGAATATTTCATCGGGTGATGCCTCAAGCAGAGAACTGTCGGCAGAAGCAATTGTGTCTAACTGTACGGATAATCTGGAAATGTGGCATACATCAATAATACTTATGCATGACTCGGCCGACAAGCATACGACGGTGGAGGCGCTGCCGGAGATAATTGAGCATATTCAGGCTATGGACGATACCGTAATACTTCCGATTACGGAGGATACCGTACCTGTTCAACATATACATGTGGAAACAAATGAATGATAGGAGGTAATACTGACATGGGTTTTTTCGGTGAATTGAAGCAGGATTTATCGCAGGCGGTCAATGAGCTTATGCCTGGTGAGGAGACCGATACTGAAGATACCAATATTCAGGAAACAAATATTGAGGATGCGGATATTGAAGCTGTAAATACAGGGGACACCGGCGGCGATGAGCGTTCATTGGGAGAGATGCTGGAGAATATTGATAATATCAGTCTCACTGATGATGAAGCCGTATTGCCAAACGGGGATTTATCATTTGCCGGGGAGGAGACGGATTTGGAGACAGACAGCTCCGAATCCTCGATAGACCTTGAGAGCATGCTGGAGGACGTTCTTGCCGAAGAGCAAAATGCGCAGATGCCGGAGTATGATGCCTCTGCTCAATTTGAAGCCGTGCCTGTTGTAAATGAAAAAAAAGGAGATAAAAAGATTATGGATACTTTTTCCGGAGTAAGCGAAGCAGTAGATGAGACCTCAGTCATCACTATGGGGATGACTATAACGGGAGATATTTGTTCTGAGGGCTCTGTTGACATTATTGGCAATGTGAATGGCAACATAGAGCTGCGCGGCAAGCTGAATGTGACCGGTCATATAAACGGAAATTCAAAGGCTGCTGAGATATTTGCCGACGGTGCCAAGATAAACGGTGAGATAGTCAGCGAGGGCGCGATAAAGGTTGGTGCAAGCACGGTTATAATAGGAAATATCACCGCAACAAGCGCTGCAATAGCAGGTGCCGTTAAGGGAGATATTGATGTAAGGGGACCGGTTGTGCTTGATGCATCAGCAATAGTTATGGGAAACATTAAATCAAAATCCGTTCAGATTAACAACGGAGCTGTTATAGAGGGAATGTGCTCACAGTGCTATGCGGATGTCAGCCCTACGGCCTTCTTTGATGATTATAAGCCTGAGTTAAAGAAAGTAAAAGCTTCAAAATAATCGGAGGATATGACAATGCGCAGAATTTTACTTAAGCTAAGCGGTGAGGCGCTGGCAGGTGACAGGAAGACCGGCTTCGATGAGGAGACAGTCAGAAAGGTGGCATTGCAGGTAAAACAGCTTATAGATGACGGCATTCAGGTCGGTATTGTTATTGGCGGCGGAAATTTTTGGAGAGGCCGCTCTAGTGAAAACATTGACAGGACAAAGGCGGACCAGATAGGAATGCTTGCGACGGTCATGAACTGTATTTATGTATCTGAGATTTTCCGTTCTGTGGGAATGATGACTAATATACTTACACCCTTTGAGTGCGGCTCGTTTACAAAGCTTTTCTCCAAGGACAGGGCAAACAAGTATTTTGCAAAGAATATGGTGGTATTTTTTGCAGGAGGCACCGGACATCCATATTTTTCAACAGATACGGGAGTGGTTCTGCGCGCGATTGAGGTGGATGCTGATGTGATACTTCTTGCAAAGTCAATCGACGGAGTGTATGATGATGACCCGGCAAAGAATCCTGATGCAAAAAAATTTGGCGAAATTCATATTAATGATGTCATCTCCAGAAATCTTCAGGTGGTTGATATGACCGCATCAATTCTTGCAAGGGACAATAAGATGCCCATGTGGGTGTTTAGCCTTAATGAGGAGAACAGTATAGTTAATACTGTCATGGGCAAATTTAACGGTACAAAGGTGATTGTATAGACAGTTAGGAGGTTATTATGGACACAAGACTTGAACAGTATGAAGATAAAATGAAAAGAGCGCTGGAGTTTCTTGAGAGCGATTATGCTTCAATACGTGCCGGCAGGGCAAATCCGCATGTGCTTGACAAGCTCAGGATAAATTACTACGGAACGCCTACTCCGATACAGCAGGTTGGAAATGTAACGGTGCCGGAGGCACGTATAATACAGATTGCCCCCTGGGAAAAATCATTGCTGAAGGAGATTGAGAAGGCGGTGCTCACATCCGATATAGGAATCAATCCTACCAATGACGGAAATGTTATACGGCTTGTTTTTCCCGAGCTTACCGAGGAGCGCAGAAAGGAGCTTGTGAAAGAGGTCAGAAAAAAGGGTGAGGAGTCTAAGGTTGCCGTCCGTAACGTCAGACGGGATGGGAATGACGCTCTTAAAAAGCTTGGCAAGACGGAGGTTTCTGAGGACGAGATAAAGAAGCTTGAGGAGCAGCTTCAGAAGCTTACCGATAAGTTTATAAAGGATATAGATGCATTGGTCGAGAGTAAATCAAAAGAAATTTTGACGGTATAATCAAAATAATGTAGGGCGGATGTGTGAAAGCTTATCCGCCCTTTTATAAGTTTTTTGAGACTTAAGGGTCAGGGTGTCTTTTAAGGGCATTGGGCTTTTGACGGGAGGTTTGTAATGGAGGAAAATCTGAAGATGCCGCGTCATGTGGCTATTATTCTTGACGGTAACGGAAGATGGGCAAAGGCTAAGGGAATGCCGCGTAATTATGGGCATGCCCAGGGTGCAAAGACCGTGGAGACAATATGTGAGGAGGCATACAAAATGGGAATACAGTATCTCACCGTTTATGCCTTTTCCACTGAAAATTGGAGCAGACCTCAGGAGGAGGTCAACGCGCTGATGAAGCTTTTGAGGAATTACATGAAAAACTGCCTTAAAACAGCTGAAAAGAACCGCATGCGCGTCAGAGTTCTGGGTGAGAAATCACGGCTTGACAAGGACATAAGGGATAAAATTGCAGAGCTTGAGGAGGCGACGAGGAATAATGACGGGCTGCATTTTCAGATTGCCATAAATTACGGCAGCAGGGATGAGCTTGTCCGTGCGTTCAGGACTATGGCGCATGAGCTTGAAAATGGTACTCTTAAGGCGGAGGATATAAGTGAAGAGTCTGTCTCCGGGCATCTGGACACCTGCGGTATACCGGACCCTGACCTTTTGATTAGAACCTGTAATGAGCAGAGAATATCAAATTTTCTTTTATGGCAGCTGGCTTATACGGAATTATATTTTACACCGGTGCCATGGCCTGACTTTACGAAAGAAGAATTGGAAAAAGCTGTTGAGGCATATAATCATAGAGAGAGGCGTTTTGGCGGCTTGAAGGAGGAATAGACAAATGTTTATAACCCGGCTGATAAGCGGCATAATGCTGCTTATCATAGCAATAATTGTATTTGCACTCGGAAACATATTTTTGCTTCCCGTGCTGTGGCTCATATCCATGATTGCTTATCGTGAGCTTACTAAAGCGTTGGGCTGCCCCGTGAATGGGAAAGGCTTTAATACGCTTGAAATTATAGGCTTTGTGGGAGTCACGGCATACTATGCTGCAATCTGGGCAGGAAGGAATGGTACATATGGGAGTGATGCACTGTATCTTCTTATGGTAATTACAGCTGTATTTCTTGCGGAGCTGTTTGCCTATGTGATTACATTTCCAAGGTTTAAAGCACAGCAGGTTGTTGCGGCTTTTTTTTCATTTATGTATGCGCCGGTGATGCTTGCATTTATATATCTCACAAGAGAGACTGCCAACGGAATATATATGGTGTGGCTGATACTCATAAGCTCATGGGGATGTGATACATGCGCCTATGCGGTGGGTAAGCTTATCGGAAGGCGGAAAATATTTCCTGTGCTCAGTCCGAATAAATCTCTCGAGGGATGTATAGGGGGTGTGCTTGGCTCGGCTATTATAGGCGGGCTGTATGGCCGTTTCTTTGTTGAGGCGGTATATCCTGAAAGGAGTATAACATTTATTGTTGCGCTGATATGCGCATTGGGTGCGGTTATGAGCATGGTGGGCGACCTGGCGGCATCCGCAATTAAGCGAAACAACAATATAA
>JAJQGF010000162.1 GCA_021200695.1 Lachnospiraceae bacterium | reverse complement strand
GTGCAGTTTGAAATTGAGGTAAGGCCCGGGCAGACAATTACCGCGCAGGGATATGATGATGTCGAGTTTATGATATCGGTAAATCCCGGAGAGCCGCTTAAGTCTCTTTCACATGTGGCGAGCGGAGGCGAGCTTTCAAGGATAATGCTGGCCATAAAGACTGTCCTTGCCGGCAGGGATGGCATTGATACATTGATTTTTGATGAAATTGATACCGGGATAAGCGGTAAAACTGCATGGAGAGTATCTGAACAGCTTGACACTGTGGCACATTCACATCAGGTTATCTGTATTACGCATCTTCCACAGATAGCTGCAATGGCGGATTGTCATTTTGTGATTGAAAAGAGCAGTACCGCTGACAGCACAATCACCGATATAAAAAGGCTGGACAGAGAAAAAAGTCTGTCAGAGCTTGCAAGACTGCTGGGAAGCTATGAGCTGTCCGAGGCGGCGCTTGAAAATGCCGGACATATGAGGGCACAGGCGCTTGAACACAAAAAATCCGTGAATAAAATTTTATAAATTATATATTAAAACCCATAAAAAAACGCATACTAATACCGGATAAGACATGTGTGAGCTTATTGCACATGTCTTTATTTTAGCTCTGAGATGGAGGAGAAGCATGCGCAAAAGGAAAATGGGTTTGTCTGAAGAAAAAATAATTTTTCTTGACTGCTATAAAAAGCGTTCAAAAAAATGGCGCGTATATAAATACACTCTGTATGCGGTGCTTGCCGCAGCGGTAATTACATTATTGGGTCTGGGTGTCTATGTTATTGACGGAAATGTGCCATCGGTGCTGTATGCCAGAGCGGGGGAGGATATATCATTTTCTCTGGGTGTACCGGCTAAGGCCGAGGTGGTAGGTGTGAGCGTTCAGGGAGAGAGCAATATTCCTGAGGGCTCAGTTACCATTGATTTAAGCGATGAAGTTACAATGACAACTGAGGGAATGGACTCCTATAGTCTCCGGGTAAAGCTGTTCGGACTTTTTCCGCTTAAACAGATGGATATCAGGGTTGTAGAGGAGAGGGAGCTTATCCCTGTAGGCATACCGGTTGGAATCTATATGAAAACGGAGGGCATACTTGTAGTAGGTGTGGGCGAATTCAGGGATGCAAACGGACTTGAGTGCTCTCCGTCAAAATATATTTTAAAATCAGGAGATTATATACTTAAGGTAAATGGGGAAAGTGTAAATGAAAAGAGCGATTTTGTGGATATTGTTACAGGCTGCTGTGGTGAAGAGCTTATTCTTAATATAGAAAGGAACGGAGAGCTTATAAATTTGTCAGTGCAGCCTGAGCAGGATGAATCGGGAACGTATAAGCTGGGTATATGGATTAGGGATAATACCCAGGGAGTCGGAACGATGACCTATATTGACAGCGAGGGAAATTTCGGCGCCCTGGGACATGGTATAAATGATGTTGACACAAGCACACTTATGTATATAGATGATGGAACGCTTTATGAAACAGAGATTGTCTCAATAAAAAAGGGAGAGGCCGGAAGCCCGGGAGAGATGACAGGAATGATAACATATTCTGACAATCATATTCTCGGAGACATTACGGAGAACAGTGAAAAGGGAATCTTTGGAAAATGCAATGAGAAGGCCCTTGAACAGCTTGCAGTGAGAGAGGCGCTTCCTATAGCCTTCAAGCAGGAGATAGAAGAGGGTGCGGCTCAGATACTGTGCACTATTGACGGATATACGGATTATTATGATGTTGAGATTACCGCGCTGCATTTGGATCATGATAACGTAAACCGCGGCATAGTGCTTAAGGTAACAGACAAGGAGCTTATATCGCTGACAGGGGGAATTGTGCAGGGAATGAGCGGAAGTCCGATTATACAGAATGGCAGGATAATAGGCGCTGTAACGCATGTTCTTGTGCAGGACCCTGAGAAGGGATATGGAATTTTTATAGAGGAAATGCTTTCCGGAGAATAGACAATACAAAAATAAATATCAATAAAAATGTTGATTTTTAGGGAGAATGAGATATAATTTACTTTGATTTGCACACAAAAATGATTGATTTTGTCATAAAATGGGAGATGCACAAAAATGCATGTAAAATTCAGAAAAATGAGTATGGATGATAAGAGTGAAGTGCCTGCAATGCTGGCAAGGAGCTTTTCAACCGAATTTGGAAAGACATGCGTTTGGGTGGAGGATATATATAAAGGATAGCAGCCGCGGTATGGGAATCGGAGGGAGCTTCTTTGATTTAAATGCTGTATTTATTGCCGCATGGGCAGTGAAATTACTGCTGTATTTAGATAACAGTATATGATATAATGAGCGTAAGCAGAAAAGCAGTTTATCAGATAAAGGAATGAATATATATGCTTGAATTAAAAAATATATCGTATGGGGTCAGCGATGCCGCTGTACATAAAGAGATAATTAAAAATATCAGTCTGACGGTGGGAGAGCATAAATTTATCGTAATCACGGGACCAAACGGAGGCGGTAAGTCTACACTTGCAAAGCTGATTGCAGGGATAGAGAAGCCAACCTCGGGTCAGATTATTTTTGACGGTGATGATATCACCGAAAAAGGAGTAACCGAGCGTGCAAATATGGGAATAAGCTATGCTTTTCAGCAGCCTGTGCGTTTTAAGGGAATCCAGGTGCTTGACCTTATAAGAATCGCATCGGGAAGACGTATTACTCCGGCGGATGCATGTGAGTACCTGTCAGAGGTAGGACTGTGTGCAAAGGATTACATCAACAGGGAGGTAAATGCGAGCCTTTCAGGAGGAGAGCTTAAGAGAATCGAGATTGCAACTGTCCTTGCAAGGGGTACAAGGCTTTCAGTGTTTGATGAGCCGGAGGCGGGAATAGACCTTTGGAGCTTCCAGAATCTTATTCAGGTATTTGAGAGAATGCAGGAAAAAAATGAGACAGGCACTATAATTATAATATCTCATCAGGAGAGAATACTTAATATTGCAGACGAAATTGTTGTGCTGTCTAATGGGGAAATCTGTGAGCAGGGCAGCAGAGAGGAGATACTTCCAGGGCTTCTGGGGACCTCATCTGCGGTGGACGCGTGTCACAAACTAAAGCTGAAAACATATTAAGGAGAGTTTTGTATGATAGACGAGCTTCAGAAGAGAATACTTGCGGAGGTTGCGGATCTTCATTCTGTTCCCGAGGGTGCATATAATCTTCGTGCCAACGGAAAATTGGAGGGGAGAAATACTACTGCAAATATTGATATAGTTTCCAAGAGTGACGGAAGCGGGATAGATATTTACATTAAACCTAATACTAAGAATGAAAGTGTTCATATTCCTGTCGTCTTAAGCCGGAGCGGACTTAAGGAGCTGGTCTATAATGATTTCCATATCGGTGAGAACAGTGATGTGGTAATTGTGGCAGGCTGTGGAATAGACAACTGTGGTACACAAGACTCTGAGCATGACGGTGTACACCGATTTTATGTGGGCAGAGGCGCAAGAGTTAAATATGTCGAGAAGCACTATGGCTCGGGGCATGGAGAGGGCAGGCGTATTTTAAATCCTGAGGCTGAGATATATATGGAAGATGACAGCTTCATGGAGATGGAGATGGTTCAGATAAAGGGTGTAGATTCCACTGACAGGAAAACCAGAGCCGAGCTTAAGCCCGGTGCAAGGCTTGTAGTACGAGAAAGACTTATGACGCATAACGACCAGACGGCGGTGAGCGGATATGAGGTGTATTTAAACGGAGAAAATGCCAGCGCAGATGTTGTTTCCAGGTCTGTGGCAAGAGATTCCTCTTATCAGAAGTTTGATTCAAAAATTATTGGCAATGCCCCATGCAGCGGTCATACGGAGTGTGATGCCATAATAATGGATACTGCAAGGATTCTTGCAGTTCCTCAGCTTGAGGCAAATAATCTTGATGCAGCCCTGATACATGAGGCGGCAATAGGAAAAATAGCGGGGGACCAGATTGTAAAGCTGATGACTCTTGGACTTACTGAGGAGGAGGCAGAAGAGCAGATTATTAACGGCTTTCTTAAATAGATTATTAAAAATGTAATTTTTTGCAGCGTAAGAGCGTATAGACAAGTCTATACGCTCTATTGCATTTTATACAGAAAGTGGTATAATAAACTTATTTCATAGTAAAATGGTGGGAAATAAAATTGCGAATAATGATATGACAGAAGGAGGCAAAGTGAAAGCTATGTCAGATAATATTTTGCAAATACAGCAGCTCTCTGCGCAGGTGCAGGACAGGCAGCTTCTTAAAAGGGTAAGCATGGAGATTAAGGCGGGAGAGGTTCATGTTTTGATGGGGCCTAATGGTGCGGGAAAGTCTACGCTGGGTTATGTTCTTATGGGAAATCCCAAATATGAAGTTACCGAGGGACGGATTTTATTCTGCGGCAGGGATATTACCGAAGAGTCCGCAGATAAAAGGGCTAAGGAGGGAATGTTTTTATCTTTTCAGGAGCCGCCGGAGGTTCCGGGACTTACACTTTCTGCATTTATGAGAAATGCAGCAGAGCAGGTAAGAGGCAAAAAGGTTCGGCTTTGGGATTTCAAAAATGAATTGAAGCAGGCAATGGATATTCTTCAAATGGATGAGGCTTATGCTGACAGAAGCCTGAATGTCGGATTTTCGGGAGGAGAAAAGAAAAAGGCTGAAATATTGCAGTTAATGATGTTAAAGCCTGCCCTTGCTGTTTTGGATGAAATAGATTCGGGACTTGACGTTGATGCGGTAAGGCAGGTCTCTGATGGCATTTTGGAGTATCAGAAAAGCTGCGGCGGAGCTTTGCTTGTTATCACCCACAGTACGAGAATTCTTGATGCGCTCAGGGTTGATTATACACATGTAATGGCAGGTGGGAAAATTGTAGCGACAGGAGATGCCTCGCTGGTTCGGCAGATTAATAAAGAGGGTTATGAAAAATTTGAGCGGCTCGCAGTTGATGAAAATTCATAATGGAGGTGGTATCGTTGAAGGAAAAGATATATGTTGAGG
This sequence comes from Lachnospiraceae bacterium, assembly GCA_021200695.1. GTDB lineage: Bacteria > Bacillota > Clostridia > Lachnospirales > Lachnospiraceae > Acetatifactor. Next base: position 1,062 of record JAJQGF010000162.1, on the reverse strand, counting down.
ACGTGAACCGCAGCATTTATGATATGCGAAATAATGAGGAGGATGTATATAAGGTAAAGGCGGGTCTTACAACTGAAATTGTGGAGAAAATTTCAAAGGAAAAAAATGACCCTGCATGGATGCAGCAGCTTAGGCTTGAAGCGTTGCAAATATATAATTCTATGGAGCCTCCCGCCTGGGGACCGTCCATATCAGGACTGGATATGGACAATATAGTTACCTATGTAAGACCTAATGCGAAAATGAGCGCAAAATGGTCAGATGTGCCTAAGGACATTAAGGATACCTTTGAACAGCTGGGAATCCCTAAGGCAGAGAGACAATCTCTTGCCGGAGTCGGCGCACAATATGATTCAGAGCTGGTTTATCACAATGTCAGAGAGGAGGTGGCGGCCCAGGGTGTCATTTATACAGATATAGAGGGCGCTATGAGAGGAGAGCATGAGGAGATGATAAGAAAACATTTTATGAAGCTTGTCAGGCCGAATGACCACAAATTTGCTGCGCTTCATGGTGCTGTCTGGTCTGGAGGCTCGTTTGTATATGTTCCTCCGGGAGTATCTGTTACGATACCGCTGCAGTCGTATTTCAGGTTAAATTCACCCGGCGCAGGACAGTTTGAGCATACCCTGATTATTGTTGATGAAGGAGCGGAGCTGCATTTTATAGAGGGCTGTTCGGCGCCAAAATATAATATTGCAAATCTGCATGCAGGCTGTGTGGAGCTGTATGTAGGCAAACGGGCAAGGCTACGCTATTCGACCATTGAGAATTGGTCAAAGAATATGTACAATCTGAATACAAAGCGCGCGCAGGTTGAAGAGGACGGAGTAATCGAGTGGGTATCGGGTTCCTTTGGCTCACATGTTTCTTATCTTTATCCTATGAGTATCTTAAAAGGAAAAAGAGCACGTATGGAATTTACGGGAATTACCTTTGCGGGAAAGGGTCAGGATTTAGACACAGGTGCTAAGGTGGTTCATGCCGCACCGGATACGGTGTCTTATATAAATACTAAATCTATTTCTAAGGATGGGGGAGGCAGCACCTTCAGAAGCTCGG
>JAJQGF010000189.1 GCA_021200695.1 Lachnospiraceae bacterium | reverse complement strand
TTTATATTTTAATATATAGTCAAGATAGCTGATGAGCTAAGGCGATTCGGCTATCCTCCCCCCCTCATAAGAAAATCGTGAAGAAGTCCCGGACATTCCGGGGCTTCTTCACGTTATGCATATTAATCGGCGGCAGCAGTTTTTTTGTGTCTGTACGCTTAATTTAATTGCTTCAGTCTGAATTAATGGTGGTAGAAAATAAAAAAATAGAGTAGAATATTAAGAAAGTGTTTTAGTCTTAAACTATTAAATAATTCTGACAAATATGAATGGAGGTAAAATGAAGCTTACTGATTTGTTATATAATCTGTCATATGAATGTATTTCGGGAAACGAGGACATTGATATTACTGAGGTTTTCTATGATTCCAGAAGGGTTACTGAGGGCTGTCTTTTTATATGTATAGATGGGGCAAATTTCGACGGACATGAATTTGCGTGTGAGGCGGTAAAAAAGGGAGCGAGGGCGCTTATTGTCTCCAAGTCCGTCGAAAAACAGGATGAGTCCGTCACTGTAATAAGGGTCGAAGATACAAGATATGCAATGGCATTCATTTCTGCTGCATATTTCGGACATCCCGCGGATAAGCTTAAGATAATAGGAATCACCGGAACAAAGGGAAAGACCACAACAACATATCTTGTCAGGGAAATCCTTGAGAATGCGGGATATAAGGTCGGTCTGGTGGGTACTATAGAGGTAATTATCGGAGATACACATATTCATGCAGATAACACCACGCCGGAGTCTTATGCGCTTCAGGAATATTTTGCGCGTATGGTTCAGGAGGGGATTGATACTGTCGTTATGGAGGTATCCTCGCAGGCTCTTATGCTTCACAGAACACAGGGCTTTATATTTGACTACGGCATATTTACTAATCTCGAGCCGGACCATATAGGGGAAAACGAGCATTCAAGCTTTGAAAATTATATGGAATGCAAGGGACTTCTGTTTAAGCAGTGCAAAATTGGCATAGTAAACGGCGACGACGCACATTGGAAGAAGGTCACCGAAGGGCATACCTGCAGTCTTGAGACCTTTGGGCTTGCGGAGGATGATATGCTCAGAGCGGAGGACATAAGTCTTATACATAAGCCAGGTGAGCTAGGTGTAAAATTTAAGGTAAAGGGTCTTATGGAGCTTGAGGCGGAGGTTCCTGCCCCCGGTACCTTCAGCGTATATAATGCCCTGGCTGCCATTGCCATATGCAGACATTTCAGCGTCAGTGGGGAGAATATTAAAAAGGCGCTTTTAAATGCAAGGGTAAAAGGGCGGATAGAGCCTGTAAAGGTTTCTGATGAATTTACCCTTCTGATTGACTATGCCCACAATGCCATGGCGCTTGAGAGTCTGCTTTCCACACTCAGGGATTATGAGCCGCACAGATTGGTATGTGTATTTGGCTGCGGAGGAAACCGCTCAAGGCTGCGCCGATATGAAATGGGTGAGGTAAGCGGCAGGCTTGCGGATTTTACGATAATTACTTCGGATAATCCACGATTTGAAGAGCCGCAGGCTATAATAGATGATATTAAAACAGGAATAAACAGAACAAAAGGAAAATATATTGAGATTATTGACCGCAAGGAGGCAATTCGCTATGCGATTAAGCACGGAGAGCCGGGGGATATTGTGATACTTGCGGGCAAGGGACATGAGGACTATCAGGAGATAAAGGGTGTAAAATATCCTATGGACGAGAGAGTCCTCATAAGCAGTATACTTGAGGAGGAGAGCTCTTGAGCGCCGATTACGCGGATATAATAGTTGACATATCCCATGAAAAGCTGGACAGACCTTTTCAATACAGGATTCCGGACAGACTTAAGGACAGAATAGATGTGGGCTGCTGTGTTGTTGTACCCTTTGGAGGAGCAAATCGAAGGCTTAAGGGTTATGTGGTGGCGCTGTCGGACAAATGTAATTTTGACGAGGATAAAATAAAAGATATAGAGGATATAGCCGCTAAAGCCGTGGATATAGAGGACAGAATGATAGCGCTTGCGGCATTTATAAAGAAAAACTATGGCGGAACAATGATACAGGCGCTTAAGACGGTTCTTCCTGCCAAAAAGTCAGTAAAGAGGCTTGAGAGCCGTTACGTGAAGCTGATTATCGGCAGAGAGGAGGCAATAAGCCTTCTGGGGGAGTGCGAGAGAAAGCACAGAACCGCGCAGGCAAGACTTCTCAGAGAAATTATAGACAGGGAGGAGCTGCCGTATGAACAGGCTGTCGGCAGGCTGGGTGTTTCTGCCTCTGCCATTAAAAGTCTTGAGAATTCGGGAGTGATAAAAACGGTCTCGGATTTCAGCTACAGAAAACCCGTAAAGGCGCCCCAGGGCAGCTCTGAAAACGTGGAAGGGGATAAAGCCCGGGGGGCTGTCTTTGGCGTTTCAGAAATAAAGCTCAGTGCCGGACAGCAGTATATAATAGATGAGTTTGTAAAAGAGCTGGATGCTGGAACAAGGACAAATTACCTTATACATGGCATTACCGGAAGCGGCAAGACCGAGGTTTACATAAGGCTTATTGAAGAGGTGGTAAAACGGGGTGAGCAGGCAATCGTTCTGATTCCTGAGATAGCGCTTACCCGTCAGACCGTACAGCGCTTCTGCAAAAGCTTTGGGGACAGGGTGAGCATTATGAATTCCATGCTCTCGGCCGGTGAAAAATATGACCAATGTGAGAGGGCAAAGAATGGCGGGATAGATGTAATAATAGGGCCGCGCTCAGCGCTTTTTACCCCATTTAGAAGGCTTGGACTTATTATAATAGATGAGGAGCATGAAAACAGCTATAAAAGCGAGAGCACTCCCAGATATCATGCAAGAGAGGTGGCGCTTGAGGCCGCAAGGCTTAATAACGCCTCTGTTGTGATGGGTTCCGCGACACCTTCGGTGGAGAGCTATTATAGGGCGCAAAAAGGAAGCTTCAGACTTTTTAAGCTTAACGAAAGGCTTACGGGAGGTGAACTGCCAAAGGTATATACTGTGGATATGCGGGAAGAGCTGAGGAGCGGTAACCGTTCTGTTTTCAGCGCAAAGCTTCAGGAGCTTATGGCGGACAGACTTTCAAAGGGGCAGCAGAGCATGCTATTTTTAAACAGAAGAGGATATGCAGGCTTTATATCCTGCCGCTCATGTGGAGAGGTTATAAAATGCCCGCATTGCGATGTATCGCTGTCTGAGCACAGGGGAGGCAGGCTTAAATGCCATTACTGCGGATATGAGACCGTGAAGCCGCTGCTCTGCCCTAAATGCGGCTCAAAGTATATATTTGGATTAAGGGCAGGAACACAGCAGATTGAGGATAAGCTGAAAGGACTTTTTCCGGGTGTAAGAACGCTGCGCATGGATGGAGATACTACGAGAACCAGGGACAGCTACGAGCGTATTCTGTCAGCTTTTTCTGAAGGGGAGGCAGATGTGCTTATCGGAACACAGATGATAGTCAAGGGGCATGATTTTCCCAATGTTACACTTGTAGGCGTGCTGGCGGCGGATTTATCGCTCGGTGGAGGAGACTACAGATGCGGTGAAAGGACGTTTGAGCTTCTGACACAGGCCGTGGGACGCGCAGGCAGGGGAAAGCTTCCGGGAGAGGCAGTAATACAGACCTATCAGCCTGAGCACTATGCAGTGGTTCATGCGGCAAGGCAGGATTATGAGGGCTTTTATGAGGAGGAGCTGCTGTACAGAGAGCTTTCGGGATATCCTCCGGCGGCACACATGCTGGCGGTGCAGATATATGGCAAAAATGAGGATAATGCAAAACAGCTTGCTAACAGGCTGGCATACGTGGTAAAGTGTGATAAAAAGTACATTGGGGATTGTGAAGGAGTGGCTGCGGTGATAGGGCCTGCGCCTGCATCAATAGAAAAGGTTAACGATGTATACCGTTTTGTATTCTATATAAAAAATGCACGGTATGATTTGCTTGTCTCTGCAAAGGACCGGCTGGAGTCTGAGCTTAAGGCTGTTAATCCGGCCGAAGTCGTACAGTTTGATTTTGACCCGATGAATATTTTATAGAATTATTTTTAGATTATTATGGAAGGCAGGGTAAAAGGTAAAATGGCAATAAGAAATATCAGGGAATATGGGGACGAGCTTCTCACAAAAAAATGCAAGGAGGTTACTGAGGTAACTCCGAGAATAAAAGATTTGATTGAGGATATGCTGGAAACTATGTATGAAGCTAACGGTGTTGGATTGGCGGCTCCGCAGGTGGGTATACTTAAAAGAATTGTCGTTATTGATGTCACGGGAGCCGAGTCTTATATTCTGATAAATCCCAGAATAGTGGAATCAAGCGGTGAGCAGGTCGGAGTAGAGGGCTGTCTGTCTCTTCCGGACAGGCATGGCATTGTCGCAAGACCAAATTATGTAAAATGTGTTGCCCTTGACGTGAATATGAAACCTGTTGAAGTGGAAGGCACTGAGCTTCTGGCAAGAGCCATATGCCATGAGCTTGACCATCTTGACGGGCATATGTATGTAGAAAAGATGGAGGGAGAGCTTCGCGACAACGGTGTTGAATATGAGGATGAAAAATAAATGGCAGTATAAATAATACAAACGGCAACAGGAAGGAGGGAGCTTTATATGAAGATAGTTTTTATGGGAACCCCTGATTTTGCGGTGGGAGCGCTTGAGGCGCTTATTGATGCAGGACATGAGATTACCGCGGTGGTGACGCAGCCGGACAGGCCTAAGGGAAGAAGCGGAAGGCTGCAGCTTACGCCGGTAAAGGAATGTGCTCTGGGGCATGGGCTGCCGGTGCTTCAGCCGGAGAAGCTAAAAACGCCTGAGGCAGTTAGCGAGCTTAAAAAATATCCGGCGGACGTCTATGTAGTTGCGGCTTTTGGACAGATATTGTCTAAGGAAATACTTGATATACCAAGGTACGGGTGCCTGAATATCCATGCCTCGCTGCTGCCGAAATATCGTGGGGCATCACCTATACAGCATGTTATAATAGATGGTGAAAAAAAGACAGGTGTGACCATTATGCAGATGGACACCGGAATAGATACAGGAGATATGCTTTACAGGAAAGAGGTTGACATAAGTGATGAAGAGACCTTTGAGACACTTCATGATAAGCTTACAGCTGTGGGCGGAGAGGCTGTGACCGAGGCGCTTGTGCTTCTTGAGAGGGGAGAGCTGGTGCCTGAGAAGCAGGACACCTCTGCAGGCAGTTATGCTCCGCTTATTCGTAAGGAAATGGGAGAGCTTGATTTCAGTAAAACAGCGGCAGAGCTGGATCGTCTGGTGCGGGGGATGAACCCGTGGCCAAGCGCGTACACATATTTTAGGGGAAAGCAGTTGAAAATATGGAATGCAAGACCTTCTTTAAACATGACTTCCGCTGAGCCGGGCATAATTGTCAGTATTGACAGGGATTATATAGAGGTTGCCGCAGGAAAGGGCACCCTGCTTATATATGAGCTTCAGCCTGAGGGAAAAAGGCGCATGAGCACACATGATTTTCTTCTGGGGATAAAGCCGGGGATTAATGAAAAACTAGGCTTCACAGAGCTTTGCAATTAACTAAAGCAGTTATAGGAAAAGGAGGAAGATTATGTATTATTATTACTACTATGACCCTACTTATTTTCTTGTCGTAATCGGTCTTATAATTGGAATGGCTGCAAGCCTGTGGGTGAACAGCAGCATGAAAAAATTTTCAAGAGTGCGTAATATGGGAAACATTACCGGCGCAGAGGCAGCCAGGAAGATTTTGTATTATGAGGGTATTACTGAGGTTAAAGTGGAAAGGCTTCCGGGAAGCGGCGGTGACCACTACGACCCTTCAAGCAGGACGGTGAGGCTTTCGGCACCCAACTATGATTACCCCTCAGTGACGGCGGTTGCAGTAGCCTCCCATGAATGTGGGCATGCCATACAGCATTTTAACGGATATGCGCCTCTGTCTGTACGCTCTGCGCTTGCTCCTGTTGTAAATATATCAAATAAATTGAGTATACCGATTATTATTATAGGTATGCTGCTGAGCTGGAATCAGACTCTTATACAGATTGGAATATGGGCATTTTCACTTACCGTGCTTTTTCAGCTTATAAC
>JAJQGF010000262.1 GCA_021200695.1 Lachnospiraceae bacterium | reverse complement strand
GGTAAAAATATTAGTAATGCATGAAAGGTATGTGATTTATGAAGTGTCCAAATTGCGGGTTACAGATGAAGGAGGGAGCTCTTTACTGTGAGAACTGTGGTGAAGAGATACATATTGTGCCTGATTTTGAACCTGAGCTGGAGGATGCCTATCAGCAGACCATTAAAAACATTACGGATGACATCTGGGAGGGAGCTTCCCAACAGGATGATGAAGAGCTTCATGAGGGGGAAGGAGCTGCTGTTAAAGGTAAGAGACGCAGAAGGTGTATTGTCTGCGGAGGGATAGTCGTATTTTTACTTTTTTTTGCAGCTTCGCTCAGTTCTTACCTTTATTATTCATCAGGGTATCAGACAGCTATGGCGAGAAAATATGCAGAGGATGGGCTGTATGATAAGGCTGTAAAATATTATGACAGAGCGTTAGAGCTTGACAGCACAAATGTGGCGCTTATGGTTGAATTGGCAGACGTATATTTCCATAAAAATAATAAAATGGAATATGAGTATCTTCTCAGAAGGATTGTAAATGATGAAAATGCCAGCGAAGAGCAGATAGAGAGTGCGTATGGAAAGCTTATAGCGATTTACAGGAGCCGTGAGGATTATCAGGAAATAAATGATTTTCTCCTTGCAAGCGGCAATGCCGCAGTGATTTCCATGTATCAGAATTACATTGCCTCTGAACCGGAATTCAGCATAAAGGAAGGATATTATACTACAATACAGCCGCTTAAGCTGACTGCCTCCGGAAGCGGAAAAATATATTATACTATGGACGGCACCAATCCTGATACGGAAAGCACACAGTACACAACGCCGATACTTATGGAAAACGGCGATTATATAATTAAAGCATGCTATGTCAGTGAAAATGGAATTTACAGTAATATTGTAACTAAGGAATATCATATAGAAATTGATGAGCTTCAGATACCTGAGATAAGCGTAATCAGCGGAGAGTATAATTTTCCCATTAATATCGAGATACTTGATGATACGGAAAATGTATATTATACTACCGATGGGAGCACACCTACGGCGGAGTCAACGCTGTATACGGGACCGATACCGATGCCTGTGGGAAAATCGACATTTAAGTTTATACGTATAGAGTCGGGAATAAGCAGCGTGGTGGAGGAAAGGACATATGTGCTTACGATGAACACTGATTTCATGCCTGAGGACGCAGAGGACAGGGTAGTTGAATACTGCATGAGTTTGGGCAAGATATATGACGAGGCAGGACATTTTGATGAAAGTGGTGATATGTACAAATATCAATATCAATATGTCACAAACATAAATGACATAGATGACTTTTACGTAGTGATGGAGATACTCCGGAGCGCGGATGGCACTCTTACAAAGACGGGAACATATTATGCCGTAAATGCATATACGGGGGAGCTTTTCAGGCTTACTATGTCTGACTCCAGCTACATATTAGTTGAAACAGAGAATAAATCCCAATAGGGAGAGAGAGGTGGATTATGTACAGGATTTTGAAGAAACAGGAGCTTACCGCCAATATTTATCTGATGGAGGTGGAGGCAAAGCGCGTGGCAAAGTCATGTGAGCCCGGTCAGTTTGTTATTGTGCGCATGGACAGCGAGGGTGAGCGCATACCGCTTACCATATGCGACTATGACCGTGACAAGGGGACAATAACCATTGTTTTCCAATGTGTGGGTGCTGCGACGAAAATGATGGCGGAGTTAAAAGAGGGTGATTCTTTCCATGATTTTGTGGGTCCTCTTGGCTGCGCTTCAGAGCTTGTAAAGGAGGATACAGCTGAGCTTAAAAACAAAAGTATTCTCTTTGTGGCAGGAGGCGTGGGAACGGCGCCTGTTTATCCTCAGGTGAAGTGGCTGCATGAGCATGGCATCGGCGCGGATGTTATTATCGGAAGCAAGACCAGGGAGCTTATCATTCTCGAGAAGGAGATGGAGAAGGTAGCGGGAAATTTATATGTTACAACTGATGACGGCTCATATGGCAGAAGCGGCATGGTGACACAGACTATAAAGGAGCTTGTTGAAGCCGGCAAAAAGTATGACATATGTATTGCAATAGGTCCAATGATAATGATGAAGTTCGTATGTATTCTTACGAAGGAGCTTAACATTCCTACAGTTGTAAGCCTGAACCCTATTATGGTGGATGGAACCGGAATGTGTGGAGCATGTCGTGTGACAGTCGATGGCAAGGTTAAGTTTGCATGTGTGGACGGACCTGAATTTGACGGACATAAGGTTAATTTTGATGAGGCTATGAGGAGACAGCAGATTTATAAAACAGCAGAAGGAAGGGCAATGCTTGCGCTTACCGAGGGAGATACGCACCACGGAGGCTGCGGTAATTGTGATTAATGAGAGGAGGTAATTATGGACGTATTAAAGAGAGTGCCTGTCAGGGAGCAGAAGCCTGAGGAACGTGCAGCAAATTTCAAAGAGGTCTGCCTGGGATATAATAAAGAGGAGGCAATGCAGGAGGCGGCAAGATGCATCAACTGCAAAAACGCTCAATGTATCAAGGGGTGTCCTGTGTCAATAGACATTCCGGGCTTCATTGAACAGGTAAAGAACGGCGATATTGAGAAGGCGTATAAAATCATCAGCGAGTCCAGCGCACTTCCCGCTGTCTGCGGAAGAGTCTGTCCTCAGGAAAGTCAATGTGAGGGAAAATGTATAAGAGGATTCAAGGGAGACCCAATCTCAATAGGAAAGCTTGAAAGATTTACAGCCGATTGGGCGCGTGAAAACGGTATAAAGCCCACTGCGGATTTGGATAAAAACGGAAAAAGGGTTGCTGTTATCGGCTCGGGTCCCGCAGGCCTTACCTGTGCGGGGGATCTTGCAAGGCTTGGCTATGATGTGACTGTTTTTGAAGCACTGCATGAGGCGGGAGGCGTTCTGGTATATGGAATCCCTGAATTCCGTCTTCCTAAGGAGGATGTTGTCGCCAAAGAGATTGAAAATGTAAAATCTCTTGGAGTAAAAATAGAGACAAATGTAGTAATCGGAAAATCAGTTACCATAGACGGGCTTATGGATGAGGAAGGCTTTGACGCGGTATTCATCGGCTCGGGCGCCGGACTGCCCAAATTTATGGGGATACCCGGCGAAAATGCCAATGGAGTGTTCTCTGCAAACGAATATCTTACGAGAAGCAATCTGATGAAGGCGTTTAACGAGAACTCGAATACGCCGATTATGAGGGGAAATAAGGTTGCGGTCGTAGGAGGCGGCAATGTTGCAATGGACGCAGCCAGAACTGCGCTCAGGCTTGGGGCAGAGGTTCATATTGTATACCGCAGAAGTGAAGACGAGCTGCCGGCAAGAGTGGAGGAGGTTCACCACGCAAAGGAGGAGGGAGTTATATTTGACCTGCTTACAAATCCTGTTGAAATTCTCTCCGATGAAAAGGGCTGGGTGAGCGGAATCAAATGTATAAGAATGGAGCTGGGTGAGCCTGATGCATCGGGAAGACGCCGTCCTGTTGAAATTCCCGGTTCTGAGTTTGTGATTGAACTTGACACGGTAATAATGGCTTTGGGAACATCGCCTAATCCGCTTATTTCATCTACAACAGAGGGTCTCGAGACCAATAAATGGAAATGCATAATGGCTGATGAGGAAAATGGAAAGACCACCAAAGAGGGCGTTTTTGCCGGAGGCGATGCCGTTACAGGCGCTGCAACGGTAATTCTTGCGATGGGCGCAGGAAAAGCGGCTGCAAAGGGTATTGACGAATATTTAAAAACAAAATAGATAATTGTTTAACGGGCAGGAGGACAAATATGCCTTATAGAAACAACAGTGATAAAGCCGAGGACAACAAATCCTCGGCATGGGTTTTATTAGGTTTTGGAGTGCTTGGCATTATTGCGGTTATACTTGGAGCGGCAGGTATTATTCCGATACAACCGGGGAATCCATATATGTTTTATGGGGTAATGAGTGTTGTATTTATCCTTTTTATTGTTATGGGGATTGTTTCTGTGAGGAATGCAGTCTTTTTTGCGGGAAAGGCCATATCGGATAACACTCTTCATGAGACCATGCTCAAATGGTGCGCAGAAAATCTGAATGCCGCTGATATAGACAGCGAAATCGGTCTGCTTATATCAGAGGAAGCTGAAAATGATGATGAAAATTATGAGATAAATGAGGAGGAGATGTATTTTAAGAGATATGAATATATAAAAAGCAGGCTGAACGAACAGTTTATGAATCTTGATGAGGGTTTCCTGGACAATTTTATTGATGAAAAGGTTTTTGATATGGTGTTCATGAAATGAAGATAACAATATTATGTGTGGGGAAGCTTAAGGAAAAATTTTACAGGGATGCCGTTGCCGAGTATGCGAAGAGACTTTCAAGGTACTGCAGCTTTGAAATAATAGAGGTAGCGGATGAAATGACTCCTGACAAGGCTGGTGAAGCTGTTAATGAGCTTATAAGGGAGAGGGAGGCTGAAAGGCTTCTTTCAAAGCTTAAAAGCGGTTCATATGTGTGTTCATTGGAAATTAAAGGAAAAAAGCTGTCCTCAACACAGTTTGCGGATTGGCTGGGAAATGCAGCGCTTAATGGAAAGAGCGATATAGTATTTATAATAGGAGGCTCTCTTGGTCTGCATAAATCTGTATCAGAGCGTTCAGATTTTTCATTAAGCTTTTCAGATATGACATTTCCGCACCAGCTGATGAGGGTCATATTGAGTGAGCAGATATACAGGGCATACAGGCTTATAAACAATGAGCCGTATCATAAATAACGCAGGCTGCATTTATTTGCATATAATGTCCAGAAGGGAATAAATCAGCGTCCCGGCGACACCTGTGCCCAGAATAATTTGAATTGCGTTTAAGTGATATTTTCTAAGTAAATAAAATGCAGCAGCGAATAACAGGCATTCAACAGGTCTTATATTTTCAAAAGAGGCGTTCTCTCCTCCGAATATACCGAGCAGCAGTATGGACAGACCTGCGGAGGGATAGCTATAAGGTCGGTAAACTCCTCCAGAGTCATCAGCCCGTGAATGTCTACAATCTGGTTCTGTATCAGCGGAATGGTGGCATAACCGCCGCCTACGCTGAATAATCCAATTTTAATAAAGCTGAAAAATAATTTCCAAATCATATTTCCCTCATTTCAGAGCCGCTTTAAATGAAAAAGCGGCATCAATAATTCCTATTACAAGACATATCGGAATTATTAGCATTGCACTTATATCAAAGAAGACTGTTGCGATAAAAGCCGCAAGCATTAGTCCGATGTAGAGAAGCCTTTTTGTACTGCATACATTTTTTGCCAGATTGCAGACAACGTCAAATATTACTGCGGCTACACCGGCGCGCATAACCTGAAGCGCTGTGGCAATAATTCGGTTTTCGCGGAACTGTTCGTAAAATACGGATATTAGTGAAATAATTATCATCGGAGGAAGTGAGGTGCCAAGTATGGCGGCAATGGTTCCTGCAAGCCCTGCCATTCGATAGCCCAGAATGACTGACGCATTAATTGGTATTGGTCCGGGAGAGGCTTGTGCTATGGCTGTAATATCCAGCATTTCGTCCTCCTCGAGCCAGCCCAGCTCTTCGACAAACTTTTTTTTCATAAGAGAGACAATCACGAAGCCGCCTCCAAAGGTAAAGGCACTGAGCGTAAAGGTAGCACGGAATAACTGCCATAATAATTTTAATTTGTTTTTTTCTTTTTTCATTGTGTTCTCCATACGGCTGTAAGCCGTCCCAAACTCATATAATTTAATCAGCTTATTACAATATTTTTATATGTCAATACAAAATCTGCGTGGGCGCACCGTAAAGAGAATCACGAATCATACCAATATAAAAATTGAAATGTAGGCTACCGCAATCCCACTGGCTTTAGACGGTGGGTTAAGGTAGCCGAAAGTAGAATTTTATGTTATACTATCAGCATTAGTACATGGAAATCAAAAAACAGACACAAGTATTTATTGCAGTATCATATTATTTTTGTATGCAAATACAGGAAGAAATTACTCGTATCAAGACACATATCCGAAGATATAAAGCAGTTATCATACGAGATATGTCAAAAACATCATG
>JAJQGF010000215.1 GCA_021200695.1 Lachnospiraceae bacterium | reverse complement strand
GTATAAGAGTGCTCAAGGATGCCGGCGCACTCTTATACCGTCTGCATTAGCCTGCTGCACCTTCAAAATTGCCTCGGCTTCACCCTCTGCCTCACGAATCATCTTCTCCTTCTCTGCTTCGGCACGAAGTATTGCAGCCTGCTTATCAGCCTCAGCACGAAGTATTGCCGACTCCTTTTCACCCTCTGCCTCAAGGATTCTTGCTCTCTTCTCTCCCTCAGCACGTGTAACGGCTTCACGCCTTTCACGCTCTGCCTTCATCTGCTTCTCCATCGCATTCTGGATTTCTGCCGGAGGAATAATATTTTTAAGCTCTACACGGTTAACCTTTATACCCCACGGGTCCGTAGCAATATCCAGCGCTGCCCGCATCTTGGTATTGATAATCTCACGCGAAGTAAGCGTCTGGTCAAGCTCAAGGTCTCCGATAATATTACGAAGCGTAGTGGCTGTAAGATTTTCGATAGCCATCATGGGATTCTCGACACCGTAAGTAAAAAGCTTAGGGTCGGTAATCTGATAAAAAACAACCGTGTCAATTCTCACCGACGCATTATCCTTAGTGATAACCGGCTGCGGTGGGAAATCAGCAACCTGCTCCTTCAGGTTTACCCTTCTTGCAACCCTGTCAAGAAAAGGTGTCTTAAGATGAAAGCCTACCGACCATGTTCCCTGATATGCGCCCAGCCGCTCAATAACATATGCCTGCGCCTGAGGCACAATCTTTATGCAGGACGCAAATATCCAAAGTACAATAACAACTAAAATCAAAAAAATAAGTATCATCTTTACCTCTTTCCGTACCGTTTATACGGCACTGTTCATTAAATTTCATCGTTTTTTTCTATATTTTTCGGGTCAAGCTCCGCCTCTGAAGACTGTGAAGCCTGTTTCGGCATAGCCTCCCTCATCTTAGGGTCCTCAGAGACAATAAGCTTTACTCCGTTTATAGCCATCACCCTGACAATTGTTCCGGGTACAAGAATTTTTCCCTCCTCACAGCTTCTTGCGCTCCACTCCTGACCTCCCACAGTCACCTGTCCGGTTCCCTGTAAATTGTCTATCTCACTGATAACAACGGCCTGGCGTCCCACAAGACTCTCCACATTTGTACGTACACGCTCTCTGTTAAAATATTTGACGGCAATTGGCCTTGTAAATGCAAGAAGAATTACGGATACGGCAATAAATAATATTATCTGAAGCCATACCGGTCCTCCTGCAGCCGCCGCAACCGCCGCAACCAGAGCTCCGCCCGCAAACCAGATAGTAGTAAGTCCCAGACTTATAAGCTCTACGACAATAGCAATAATTAAAATTACCAGCCAGAGCATTATTTCATTCATCTGCTTTAATCCTCCCTTCATTAAATTACTAAAGCCATAAATTATATAAAATCAGTTTACTACAAATCCTGATTATCGGCAATATTTTTATAATTTACGTAAACGTTTCCCATAAAAACACGAATACGGTATATCATTTATGATATACCGTATTTCATACTTTATTCCTGTAGCCGTTTTAAATAAACCGCCGGAAATTAATAAAATACATGATTACCTATAACAATTCCGTCACGGCCGTTGTTTCGTCTAAAGTGCGTTGCACTGCCGACATTTGAGGTGCCGTCAATAGCCTCCTGCGCCGCCTGCAGACAGCTCTCAGATATATTTCCTGATTCATATAGCGCATTTACCTTGCCATTGAGTGCCGGTGTAAACTGTCCCGAAGCATAAATTACACCGTGTATGCTGTCAGGATATGCACTGCTGCGCACACGGTTCATAACAACCGCCGCAACCGCAACCTTGCCCTCGTAGCATTCCGCACCTGCTTCACACTGCACAAGTGCAGCAAGCAGCTTTGTGGTATCCGCATCCGTCGTATACTGTCCATAATTTACGTGCCGCTTAGCCTCAAGCTCCGCCTCCTCGCGGGCCTTAATTTCCTCTAAGGTTTCTCCTGCGTCAATTTGAAAGTCCAATATGACATATTCCGCTGAGACATAACCGTCCTCGCCCTCATAGTCTATGCATATCCACTCTCCGTCAGAATCATCGACGACCTCAAGAATCTCACCCTTTGGCAAAAGCCCCAGAATACCTGCTTCTCCGTCAGGCGCCGTTCTGACCCTCAGAGTCTCTGTGTCAACCGTGGCTATCATTCTTCCGACATCATTGGCAAGAGCCTCCGCTTCTTCATCAAAAAGCAGATACTCATCAGATGCCCATCCAATTACATTTCCTGACTGCAGCCTGGTCCATCCGTCTTTTCTTTCAAGAATCACCCCGCCGCAATCCTTATACAATTTTCCTACCTTGTCTGCGTCCTCACTGGCATCGCTTCTGACATTAAGCGCATCCTTCACATTTGCCATTACAAGTGAGGATACCTCCTCTTCCTCGGGAATAGTCAGATTAAGCTCTGCAGCTTTTTCACTAATGATTTCAGCAGTATCCCTTGTGCCCGGATTTAATACGGTGGCTACGCCGCCGTTCTGTGTATCCAGATAATTGCCTCCGGCACTAACGGTGATGTCTGAGCACATAAATAAAAAAACCGAAATACAAATTCCCATAAGTGCGGCAGACAGCTTTCCGCTTCCTGTCATTGTTACATCCTCCAAAATAAAATATTACAATTTTGTTAAATTTGTTACAGACAGTATAATAGCAGAGACAAATATTTTTGTCAAGCATAGTTAAAAACAGCGCATTTATGGGAAAAAAATCTTAATAAATTGAAATATATTAAATTTTTGCTACATATTTTTTGATTTTTGTATGCATGCCTCCATGGCATCCATCACAGCGGCGCGCATTCCCTTTTCCTCAAGCACCTTCACCGCCTGTATGGTTGTTCCTCCGGGCGAACATACCATATCCTTAAGCTCCGCCGGATGCCTTCCGGTCTCAAGCACAAGCTTCGCACTTCCCATGACTGACTGAGCGGCAAATTCATATGCCTGTTTTCTCGGCATTCCCGCTGCAACTGCTTCATCAGCCATAGCCTCAATAAACATAAACACATATGCTGGCGAGCTCCCGCTCACACCCGTTACCACATCCATCAGCCGTTCGGGAACTATGCTTGCCGTGCCAAATGCCCTGAGCATTTCAAGCACTCTCTCCGCCTCCGGCTTCGTCACGCTTTCAGCCATGCACACACCCGTGCAGCCCTCCAGGACGAGTGCCGGAGTGTTTGGCATACATCTTATAAGCTTTAATTCCTCTCTGCCGAATTCCTCCCTCAGCCGGCTAAGGCTTATACCTGCGGCAATGCTCACAATAAGCGTATCCGCCTTAACAGCATCCCTTATTTCCTCTATCACCTCGTGAAAAAATACGGGCTTTACCGCCAGAAAAAGCACCTCCGCCTCTGAAGCTGCCTCGGCATTTGAAGCGGCAGCAATTATTCCGAATTTTTCTTCAGCCCGCCTTTTTGTCTCCTCCGTTCTGGCCGAGCCTATTATATCGCATGGCTCCACTAAACCCTTTTTAAGTATGCCTCCTATCATGGCTGACGCCATGTTTCCCAGGCCTATAAATCCGATTTTCACATTGTCCTCATTTCTGCGCATTCAGCTGCGCGTTTTTACTTTTTTCAACAGACAGTCCCTACAGTGAACGCTGTCGGTGCGCCTCATACATTAAAAGCGCTGCTGCCACAGCCGCATTCAGCGACTCTACGCGCCCCTCCATCGGTATCCTGATAAATGTATCGGCGCTGTCAGCAAGCTCACCTGTGAGCCCATTCCCTTCGTTGCCTATAATAAATGCTGTAGGCCCACTAAAGGAATGTTCACAATAACAGTTCTTTCCGTCCAGATGCGCCGCATATGTGTGTATACCCTTTTTTCTGCATTTAGCAATCAATTCACAGAGATTATCGGCATACGCAAATGGTACTCTGTATATAGAACCCATTGTCGCACGAATTGTCTTTGGATTATATATATCAACAGTCTGCGGATTCATTATGACACCGCTCACCCCGGCACCCTCTGCGGTTCTTATTATAGTTCCAAGATTTCCCGGGTCCTGAAGCGACTCAAGCACAAGCAGCAGGGGGTCTCCGGCACAAAGCATGTCCTCAGCCTCATATTCCCTTCTGCGCATTACCGTGATAATCCCCTGCGGCGTACAGGTGTCGGACATCCTTGCAAAAATATCATCCTTCACGGCAGCAAAGGAATGTCCTTTAAGCTTGTCTGCCACGGCCTCATTTTTCTCCGCAATCCTGTTCAGTGCAGACTCTGATACATATACCTCAAGTATATCCTCTTCCGGCGCCTCCTCAAGCATTTTAATTCCTTCTGCAATGAAAACACCGTCCCTGCGTCTTTCTCCGGCTCTGTCCCTCCACCTTATAATCTGTTTTACTTTTGCATTTGAGCTGCTTGATATCATCATGTTACTTAGTATCCTCTCAGCAAATTTAAATGAAAAAAATTACACACATTGCATATTTTATAATCAGACACCTGCGAAAGCGTGTCTGCCCATAAATATGCAATGTGTGCAGCTAAATCGCGAGAAGCCTTGAAATCTCATACTCATAATCGTTGATGCCTTTTTCCATATTAAGCGCCGATTCAATATCAAAATCGTTGACCTCTCCATGTCTGGTTCCGACTACCCGGTTCGTTTTCCCCTGAAGCATAATATCCACGGCATATGCACCCATAATAGAGGCATAATACCTGTCCTTTGCAGTCGGACTTCCGCCGCGCTGCATGTAGCCAAGAATGGTTGCACGTGTCTCAATTCCGGTAGCCGCTTCTATTCTGCGCGCCATAGAAGTGGAGTGTCCAATACCCTCAGCATTGATAATAATATGATGTGTCTTTCCCTTCTTGCGGCTGTTTATAATATTATTTATTATGCTCTGCTCATTAAAATCAAATTTTTCCGGCAGCAGCACATCCTCCGCACCGTTCGCAATGCCGCACCACAGTGCAATATATCCGGCATTCCGTCCCATTACCTCTATAATGCTGCATCTTTCATGGGATGACGATGTATCCTTTACCTTGTCAATCGCCTGCATGGCAGTATTCACCGCCGTATCAAAGCCTATGGTATACTCGGTACATGCAATGTCAAGGTCGATTGTCCCCGGCAGCCCTATCGTATTGATGCCCAATCTCGAAAGCGCCTGAGCACCGCGGTATGAACCGTCTCCTCCGATAACGACAATTCCATCAATTCCATATTTTCTGCAGATATCCGCACCCTTGCTCTGACCCTCGGGTGTCTTGAACTCAAGGCATCTTGCGGTTCCCAGAATAGTACCGCCTCTCTGAATTATATCAGAAACATCCTTTGCCTCCATATCTGCAATCTCTTCATTTAAAAGACCCTGATATCCTTTTTTTATGCCCTTGACCTTTAAGCCTCTTGCTATGGCGGTGCGGACGACTGCACGTATTGCCGCATTCATTCCGGGTGCGTCTCCTCCGCTGGTCAGGACTCCTATTGTTTTTATCTTGTTAGCCATGCCGCTACCTCCTGAAGAACTTCAATTTATTTTAATCCATTTTTTAATGGGTTTCAATAGGTTTTGTCATAAATTTAACATTATCCCCGCCAAAAATATTTACAAGCCTTTTCCTCAGTTCCTCGTCAGCGTTCACCTGAAGATTGGCAGGCAGGATTTTAATCGCTTTAGTACTTTTAAGAAAAACGACAACATTGTCAGTTCCCACAGAATCCGCAATCGCGGCAGCAAGCTCACCCTTTCTGCGCTCATATTCGTCCGCATCGGCAAACTGTATCCATACTCCGCTCGGAATTTTCTTTATTGTTCTGGTATTTGAGGGATTTTGGTTTTTTTGGGTTTTAGGACTCTGCGCATCCGCTTCCTCACTGTGACTGTTATACGATGTAAAAAGCTGCCCTTTGGGCCTTTCTGCCGCATCAGCAAAGGTCACTATCTGTTCGCATATAAGCTTCGCATCTTTATCCTCCTCGACGCTTACGCGCCCTTTGATAAACACCTTCTCGTCCTCAGTAAGAACCGTGCTGTACCTCTCATAGTCCTTTGGAAATACAATTACCTCCACAGCTCCCACCAAATCCTCTATACTGATAAATGCCATGACTTTATTGTTTTTCGTGTATTTTATTTTTTTATCCGAAACCAGCCCCCCTATAACTGCCGATGCCTTCTCATTGACCTTTACCTGATTTGTTTCCTCGTCCAGCAAAAAGTCATTGGTCATATTTGTAATATGTCTCTGCCAGAGCTCCTGATATTCCTCAAGAGGATGACCGCTGATGTATATTCCCAGCACCTCCTTCTCAAACTCAAGCATCGTCTCCCTGTCGTATTCCCCCACATCAGGCATCTTAACATCAAATTCCTCCTTTGTGTCATCATCAGCTATGTCAAACAGGGATAGCTGGCCTGCAAAATTGCTCTTTTTATCCTTTGTAATATTCTCTAATATCCGGGCATAAACACTCATAAACTGCTTTCTTGTTCCACCGAGGCTGTCGAGGGCTCCCGCCTTGATAAAATTTTCAATGGCGCGCTTGTTAACCTCCTTATCCGCAACACGCGTGATAAAATCCTTAATATTTGTAAAAGGCCCTCCCTTCCTTCTTTCCTCTACAATTGCGTCAATTATTGGTCTCCCCACACCACGTATTGCAGTCAGGGCATAACGGATTTTTCCATTGTCCACCGAGAAACCGCTCTGACCCTGATTTATGTCCGGAGGCAGAAGCTCGATTCCCATACCTCTGCAGGTCATTATATACTCAGAGACCTTCCTGTTATTGTCTATAACCGAGGTCATAAGTGCAGCCATAAACTCGACCGGATAATAGTATTTAAGATATGCCGTCTGATATGCCACAACAGCATAGCAGGCTGCATGTGACTTGTTAAAGGCATACTTTGCAAAATCCATCATGTCATCATAAATTTGGCCTGCCGTCTGTTCGTCAATTCCTTTAGCTATACAGCCCGGTACATTCTCCTCAGGATTGCCATAAATAAAATTGGCTCTCTCCTTCTCCATCACATTCTGCTTTTTTTTACTCATGGCACGGCGCACAATATCGCTCCGACCAAGGGTATATCCTCCCAGCTCGCGCACAATCTGCATCACCTGCTCCTGATAAACTATACAGCCATAGGTAGGTGACAGAATCGGCTCAAGCTGCGGACAAGCGTATGTTACGTCACTGTGGTTGTTCTTACCTTTTATATATTTCGGTATGAAGTCCATCGGACCCGGACGATAAAGAGATATCCCTGCTATAATATCCTCAAGATTTTGGGGATGCAGCTCCTTCATAAAGCTTTTCATTCCGCCGCTTTCAAGCTGAAATATTCCCTCCGTCCTTCCTGTTCCGAGAGACTCAAGTACATTTGAATCATCGAAGTCTATATTATCTATATCAATATGCTTTCCCGTGGTCTGCTCAACAAAGTCTACCGCATCATGTATAACCGTAAGTGTGCGCAGTCCCAGAAAATCCATTTTTAAAAGTCCCAGCTCCTCTATGGTCGTCATTGTAAACTGTGTTACAATGGCACCGTCCGCACCTCTTGAAAGAGGAACAAATTCATCCGCCGACCTCTGGCAGATAACCACACCGGCAGCATGCATTGACGTATGCCTCGGCAAACCCTCAAGCCGTCTGCACATGTCGATAAGCTTCGTCACCCTCTCATCCTCATTGTACAGCTTTCTTAATTCCGGATTCATCTCAAGCGCACGGTCAAGAGTGATATTTAACTCATCAGGCACCATCTTTGCAATAGAATCAGTAAATGCATACGGAAAATCCATAACTCTTCCGACATCACGTATAACTCCCTTTGCAGCAAGTGTACCGAAGGTTACTATCTGGACTACCTTGTCCCTGCCATATTTTTGGTTTACATAATCTATAACCTCCTGCCTCCTGTTGTAGCAGAAATCCACGTCGATATCGGGCATGGACACACGCTCAGGATTCAGAAATCTCTCAAACAGCAGATTATATCTGATTGGGTCTATATTAGTTATCTTAAGGCAGTATGACACAATGCTCCCTGCCGCAGAGCCTCTGCCCGGTCCCACCGGTATATTGTTGCTTTTGGCATAATTAATAAAATCCCACACTATCAGGAAATAATCAACATATCCCATTTTTCTTATAACATCGAGTTCATAATCAAGTCTCTCCCTCAGCGTCATGCCTGTATCGCCTGCGGGCTTATTCTCATCGCCATACCGCTCTGTCATTCCATCGCTGCACAGCCTGTTAAGATAGCTCCACGAATCATAGCCCTCCGGCACCTCAAATTTAGGCAGCTTGGTTACACCGAATTCAATCTCAACATTACACCGGTCAGCAATTCTCTGGGTATTTTCAATTGCTTCCAAAGCGTATGGGAACAATCCTTTCATTTCCTCTTCACTTTTTACATAATACTGACCGCCCTCATAACGCATACGGTCCTCGTCTGCGAGCTTTTTACCGGTCTGGAGACATAACAGTATATCATGTGAATCCGCATCCTCCGCATATGTATAGTGTACGTCATTTGTGACAACGAGCGGAATATCAAGCTCTCTGCTCATCTTCATCAATTCTATATTGACGGTCTGCTGCTCAGTTATCCCGTGATTCTGCATTTCAAGGAAATAATTGCCTTTTCCAAAGCATGCCTCATATTTAAGCGCGGCTCTTCTGGCCTCATCAGGAAGGCCCTTTACGATATATCTCTGTACCTCTCCTGCAAGGCATGCGGACAGCGCTATAATCCCCTCGTGATAGGTATTAAGCACCTCCATATCCACCCTGGGCTTATAATAATACCCTTCGGTAAAACCGCGGCTTACTATTTTCATAAGATTTGCATATCCCGTATTGTTCTCGGCAAGCAGTACAAGATGATAATATCTGTCCTCTCCGCCTGTAATCTCCTTGTCAAAACGGGAATTTGGTGCAACATACACCTCGCAGCCCAATATCGGCTTTATCCCCTCGGCCTTAGCAGCACGGTAAAAATCTATAACGCCGTACATTACACCGTGGTCGGTTATTGCCGCACTGTTCATACCCAACTCCTTTATGCGCGCAACATACTCTTTTATTTTATTTGAACCGTCCAACAGCGAATATTCCGTATGAACGTGAAGATGTGCAAATGCCATTTATATGTCTCCTTTAATATCTCTGATAAACCACCATGTCTTTATCTCTGTGCAGCTCTGTGTATCCTGAATTCTTACACATAATGTCTATCTCTCCTCCGCTCGGCATAGCTATGTAGCGGCTGCTTAAGCTGTCAAAGCTTTCCTCCAGATATTCTTTAGTGCAGCAGCTTATGCCCATTCCCTCCGGAAGCGCATATAACAGCTGCCACCTGGTATTTACAGTCTCACCCTCCACAATATCGCTGAAGAGCCAGATTATAACATTGTCAAAGGACGGCGACTCCTCCCTTACCAGAAAAATGTTTTCCTCAAATACCTCTCTCCAGCTTTCAAGCTGCCCGCTGACGGACTCGTCCGCAAACGGCACCTGATAGTCATAGGGCTCTGATGCTTTATATGAAAACAGATACGCAAATACCACACCTATAAGCACCGCCTTTTTATAGGCTTTTGTATCCATAAGCGCCACAACAAATATTCCGACAGCCATAAATGTGAGAAGATGCTTGCTTCCCTCGGTAAGCTTGTACATAAGAAGCAGTGCAAAAAGCATTCCTGTAAAGCAGAATGCCAGATGCAGCTCTATGATAAGCTGTTTTTTCAGTGCCTGAGCCCCGTTTCTCCTAATCCTGAACCAATCCGCCGCGCTCTGTCCGGCGAGCGCCAGCAGCATTACCGTGAAGCCGCCGAAAAATGCCCCCGATGCCAGACCTGTTCTGAAGCCCTGTAGCATATCCGCCGCAAAGCCCCTGCCCATCCAATACAGCGTCCCAAACAGGTTATGTATTCCTGCCGCCAGTCCCTCATCAAAAAAGGCAGTTATCCAATCAGTAAAGAAAAGCGGCGCAAAATATTCCGCTCCCAGATAACGCTTTATAAGAGCATAACCCGTCACGGTCACGGCAACCGTAAGCGCAGAGCCTGCGATGCCCTTTGCTTTGCAGCTCCTTACGCTGAGATATATGGGAAGCAGCATAAATAAAAGCATATACGGGCGCATCAGCGTAAGCAGGGCGGAAATTAAAAACATAAGCACAAGCTTGTACAGCTTTTCGTTATCAAGATAATTTACAGCCAGCGCATAAAAGACTATAAGCATTGAAAAGCATATAACCTCAGGCATACCCGACAGCATATATCTGACAAATAATGTATACAGGCAGAACAAGAGCGCTAACACCCCGCTCTGTCTCCACGTAGGCTTTGCAAGACACACAAACAGAAACATAGCTGTTGTCAGCAGGACAATATTACATATAACCGGCGACAGCAGGCTCCATCCAAACACAATTCCCCATATTACCCACGGAAATACAAGCACAGGACTCCACGCGGCAAAGGATAGCTTAATTGCATGGCTCTCATTAAAACCAAAATATCCCAGAGGATACCCATACTTCACTATACCCTCCACCTGCTTATAATAAAAAAGCTCATCATTCCATTCTGATGAAGGCAGATATACATCCACAATGCTCTCACCCCGCATGGCACAATATACAAAACAGCAAAAAAAGGGCAGTAATGCCATAAGCACCGCCCTGAAAATTATGATATATCTTTTTTCACCTGTTTTGCGCGTTCTTACCTTCAGCCACTCAAGCAATACGTTCATATATCCTTAAACCGTTCCTCCGTTTATATAAGCTTAATGCATTCACAGCATATTATTTGAGCTGTCAGGCTCTATATTAATTCTCTCCCTGATTACATATTGAGGCGAATTATTCATGCTTATATATATTCGTCCTATATACTCTCCTATAAGACCAAGCATAATCATTATCATTCCTCCAAAAAACACAATCGCCGACATCATGGCGCTGAAGCCCATTGGCACATCGGGATTTATGAGACGTTTAATTATTGTGTAAATTCCGTAAATAAACCCTATGAACGCAAAGCAGCAGCCTATACCTGTTGCAATCCTCAGCGGCTTTACCGAAAAAGCCGTAAAACCGTTGAACCACAGACCGATAAGCTTCTTAAAGGTATAGCCTGATTTGCCTTCCTCCCGTTCACGGTGATTTACAGCCACATTTGTAATATTCCTTGTGGTCCTCAGCACCAGCCCTATAACATATGGATATGAATTTTCATAGCGTATCATATCCTCCACGATAAATCTTCTTACCGCAAAATAACTTGAGATATAAAGCTCCGCCGGCTTTTCAAGCATCATTCTTGTCATAAGCTCGTTTAGCTTACTCCCAATATTACGGAATGCCGAATGCTGCTTATGCTCATACTTTGCATATACGGCATCATAGCCCTCCTCAAGCTTGTTTATCAGCTTGTCAACCTCGTCCGCCGGGGTCTGTCCGTCATCGTCAAGACATACGACATAATCTCCGTCCGAATATCTCAGCCCCGCCATCAGAGCCGAATGCTGTCCAAAATTTTTTGCAAAATTAATTCCCTTGATATTTTCTCTCTCCCTGCACAGAGCCCTTATTACCCCGAAGGTATTGTCAGGCGAGCAGTCATTTACCAGAAAAATATCATACTCGTACTGCGTCATTTGCTTCATTTTTTCATCAATCTCCGCAATTACACGGGGAAGCGTATGCTCCGAGCGGTAACAGGGAATGACAAAGCTTATCTTCTTCATAATTTCTCTCATTCTGCCCTTTATTGGCTTAAAATATCGTTTTTAATCAGGATTAAGAGCCGCCATCCATACAATGTCAATATATTTTCCGTTTATACATACATCCTCCTTAAGGCACCCCTCCCGCACAAAGCCGGCGTTCTCATAGCTTCCTATTGCCCGGGCATTTCCTGACAGAGCTCTTAGATATACGCGGTGCAGACCAAGCTCCTCAAAGCAGAATCTAAGCATAAGCCTTGCCGCCGCTGTGCCCGCTCCATGTCCTCTTGCCTGCTCCTCACCTATAAAAATGCCGTACTCCGCCTTATTGTGCTGTCTGTCTATATCCCTGATATAAACCGAGCCGCAGGGTCTGTCGGTCAATATATCGCATATAATCATCTGAACCGCTTCTCCGGTCTCAATCCTCGTCCTTATCCAGTTTTCATGGCTCTCTCTTGTAAAAGGCTCCTGATAAATAAAATTTTTTCTTACCTCATCACTGTTGCGCCATTTTATTATCAAATCCGTATCGTCACGGGTCATCAGCCTAAGGTAGATTCCCGCCTGTTCGTCCTTATATTCTCTCATAGTTAATCTCCAATTTAAAGCTCCTGTGACACGTCAAAAGCCCGACAGTTCATTTCCCTGCAGCGCATATAACAGAAAATATGCACCACATGCCAAATGATACAAAAGCAGCGCCCATTCCGCCATAGCAAAAATTATTTTATATGATTTTACCCATTGTACAGTATTTTTAATTATCAGAAGAAGCGTTATCATAAACACGAAAAACATTCCGTGCATATATCCCCAGGAAAAGTTTGCATGAAGCATTCTGAAGCCCTTTTCATACAGACACAAAAACATAACGGCGCTGACCAGCCAATTCAGCCATGCAAAGCGGTAATACGCATTTTTCTTCAGCTCACGAATATTCAATGCCAGCACAAGCGCTGGAAGCGCCATTCCCATGATAACGCTTAACGGAATATTGGAGGAATAATATCCCCAAACCTTTGCAATCCCAAACCCTATGCCGGTCTGCTCACCTTTTATGTTCGTCCCCATGAACACCCCTCTGAACTGATACAGCAGTGCGATTCCTGTCGGTATCATCGTAAGGCAGAGTGCAAACGCGCCGCTAAAGCTCCTTCCCTTCGTCTGCACAAGCTGTATTAAAAGCACTGCGGCAAGCGCTGGAACAACCACCATAGTGTAGCTTGGCTTTGTAATGGTGGTCAAAAACAGACTTACCGCAAAGGGTACAGCCTCCCTCCAGCTAAAATTTTTCACCTCATTGACGAAGCCCTTCCCGGAGCCGTTATACGCCTCACTCTGAATGAGCTTCAGCAGCCGAACTCCCTCAAAAAAGCATATTACCGCAAAGGGTCTGGCTGCCATATAAGTCGCATTCCATATGGGATTAGGAGTATATATTCCCATACAACGATATGTATAGTCAAATCCAAAAAATGCCGTGCCCTTCGGCGAATACAGATTTCCCAGAATAAAAAGTGCAAAAACCATAAATGTCACGGACAGACCTCTTAAGGCTCTTTTTTCACCTGTATTCCCACTGCCAAATATATTCCATTCGATTGCCGCCCTGTCCATATAATACTTTGACACACATATTCCAAGCATATTTAAAAACGCGGTCGCCAAAGCGGTTCCCATTGGCGCGTCGGAAAAAACGGCAAAAATTCTGCCCAGCCAGAAAAACAACGGATACGGAAATTCATAATCCCCCTCTATTCCGGCAACCTTATTGACATAATCCGGCATGTCCGAAACAAAACCGGATGTCTGATAACACTGATTTATAAACAGATAAAGCGTTACTGCCGTGTATACTGCCAAAAGCAGCGCAAAGACAGCTGCGTCCACACCTCCTGTTATCCAAAGACCCTTCTTTAAAATGCGTCTTTTATTTTTACCTTCCATTTCGACTCCTCAATGCTGATATGACATTTATCCCTTATATGCGTTGCAGAGCGCAATTACTCTGTCAACCTCCTCATCTGTCATTTCAGGAAACATCGGCAAATCAGCACAGTGCTCCGCCAGATACTCTGCATTCGGACAGTCTCCCTTCTTATATCCGAGCTTGGCATATGCCTTCTGAAGATGGCATGGTACCGGATAGTGCATATTGCACTCGACCTCAGCGTCAGCCATATATTTAATAAAATGATTATGCTCAGGCACCTCCACCACAAAAAGATGGAATACCGGAGTAGTGTTGTCGGGGTGCCTCTGCATGGTAAAAAGCGGATTGGTTATCTCATTTAAATACCTTTTGCCAATCTCCTGTCTCCTTCTCGTCCATTCCGGCAGATATTTCAGCCCCACTGAAAGCACAGCGCCCTGAATTCCCTCCATACGATAATTATAGCCGATTTCATCATGGTAGTATCTGACATCACAGCCCTGATTCTTAAGACGGTTGATATGTTTAAAATATTCCTCGCTGTCGCAGGTCACACTTCCGCCCTCTCCAAATGAATAGAGATTCTTTCCGGGATAAAAGCTAAAACACCCCAGCTCTCCCAGCGAGCCGACATTTTTGCCTTCAAATTTTGCCCCATGTGCCTGTGCGCAATCCTCCACCACAAAAAGTCCATGCCTGTCCGCAATCTCTTTTATTGAAGCAAAATCAAAGGGCTGCCCATACAGATGCACTCCGATAATCCCCTTTGTCCTCGGTGTGATAAGCTTTTCGACAGAAGCCGGCGATATCTCCCACGTATCTGAAGTACAGTCGGCAAATACAGGTGTCGCGCCGGTGTAGGTAACTCCCCACGCGGTAGCTATATAGGTGTTCGCCGGAACTATCACCTCGTCTCCTTCTCCGACTCCCAATGCAAGCATGGCACAATGCAGCGCACTCGTGCCATTATTTACTCCGGAGGCATATTTAGTGCCTACAAATTCTGCAAACTCCCGGTCAAAGCGCTCAACATAGCTTCCTCCTGAAAATGCGGTCTCCTCACAAACACTTTTTATGGCTTCATCAAATTCACTTCTGTGGGCCGCATAGTCACGGCCAAGCTCTACTCTCTTTAAATATGCCATTCCTGAATCTCCTGTCGTAATATTTTATATATTTTTCTTTATATAGAATTCCTTATACAGACGCGCTATCTGAACCAGATAATTCCTTATGGTTTTAAAAAGCTTTACCGTTGTGTTGTAATCCTCCTGCCACTCAACGGGATAGTCGAGAATTCTTACCCCACGCTTTTCAGCCCGCAGCAGAAGCTCTATCATATAAAACCAGCCATTGTCATCACTGCTGCCTTCAATCAGTGCAATGGCAGTCTGTCTTCTGATAAAGGTAAATCCACATATTGCGTCCGTAGACTTCATTCCGAGAAGGGTTTTTAAGAGGATTAACAGACCCTGAGACGTAATCCTCCTGTACCATTTCCTGCCCCTCGTATCCGAATCCTTGGCAAAACGGCTTCCATTGATATATTCAATATCCTTCTGTGTCTTAAAAATATGGATTGCTTCACCAAGATGCTTTATATTTGTCGATAAATCTATATCCATATACCCCACGATGTCGCCTTTGCTTATTTCAACGCCACGCCTGAACGCGGCGCCAACGCCCCGGATATTAATCCGCTCATATGAAACTTCCGGATATCTGCGGCACAGCTCTTCGCCAATCAGGGGTGTCTCGTCCTCTGAGCCATTGTCGACAATAATAATCTCATAATCCTCAAACGCAATCCTTTTAAGATACTCAACGGTATGTACCACGCCGTTCTCAAGACGGAGCTTTTCATTTAAAACGGGAAAAATAATTGTAAGCATCATTTTGTAAGCTTCTCCACTCCTTCTACCACATAACGCTGACGCTTAAAGCTCATGCCCAATATAAGTGACAGATACTTAAAAATAAGGGTAAGCATCACTGAAAGCATAAAAAATCCAAAAGACATCAGCGACATTATTGACAGCCAGCCCTCAACAGGCCTTACCGGGCTGAAAATCGAATATATAAGGTAACCGAACATGACAATAAGCACACCAAACAGAATTACGCTCACCGCCATGGAAAATCTTTCCAGCAGGCTTGTAAAAATAATAAGAGTATCAAGCGCAAGCGTACTGCGGATTTCACGCTCCTCACGCTGCGGGCTGCGTCTTATTTCAGCCTTGTTGTCATACACAATCGTGTCCGTCTTTAATCCGCAGTTGATATACAGCGCCTTCCTGTAGGGTATATATATATTCATCTGATTCACTCTGTTAACCGCACGTCTGGAAATGATTCTGAAGCGCTCATGACGAAGCCTGTATCTGCGGTTTCCGAGATTATACAACGCATAGAACAGCCTTGAGGTCATGGGCACACCGAATTTAGGCGCGGCAGCCACCACGTCATAGCCCTGAAGAGTCCTATTATACACCTCCATTATAAGCGACGGTTCAAAGTCAAACTGACATTTGTCAAATTCAAAAATAAAATCACCCACCGCTAAATCACAGCCTGCGTTCATCGCAGTCTCAACACCCTGATAGTAGCTCAGGTTTATCAGGCTTACAACCGCCTGCCCACACTGCTCGTCCACAAATCCTTTAACAAATTCCAGCGTGTCGTCTGTACTCCCGTCATTTACGCACACAATCTCAAATTTTTCAAAATTCTCCCGTATTACTGAGCATATGCCCTCCAGAAACACCTTAACCGCAGCGCCTTCATTGTGAAGGTACACAACGCAGGACACAAAATTTTTCTCTTTGCTTTGCGACATACTTTACCTCGTTTCTAATCAAGAAATTCATCCAAATCATAAACCGTATTTATCTTGCCTGACAGTACGCTCACAAATGTGGGTGAGTCAGAAATTTTCTTTATCAGGGTAGGCCTTGAATCATCTATTTCCGAGGCCTTCAATATCGGCTTCATGGAAAAAAGCGATTTCGCATACTTAAACTCAAATTCACTCCTTACATATTTTCCTGCAAGGGCTGACATGTATTCCCATGAGCTGTCCGGCTTCTCGCTGCAATAATCACAGTTTCCCAGCCATCCGCTTCTGCACAGACCCTTTTTCATGCATTGAAAATCCGGCATTACAGAGTAGCTTGTCTTATGAGGAGTGAAGGTAACCGAGGTAAGCGAATGATAACCCGTCCTTCCGAATGGCATTATAGAAAAAAACGGACCATCCATAACCGTAAGTCCCACTTTTTTCAGATTATCATTGACACTGCACAGAATAATTTCACATAATTCGTATTTAAGTCCGAAATCCTCCCGGCCTACACCTTCAAGCCTGGAGAGCACCTGATTTACAGACGCATAAGTTGCATTTAGCACAAAGGGCGCCTGATAGTGCTCCTCACTGTCCATGCAAAATGCGGTAATCTCATATACATCGCTAAGCCTCTGTATTTTTTTAATGTTTCTGCCATACATTATGTTTACATTCGGATATTTCTCCAATTCCTCAAGGAAATAATCCCTGAGTATATGTGCATCATAAGTGTACTCCTTTGTTATAAATGCGCCGTCACACATACCGTCATTAAAATATCTGCCGGCCGGCAGCTCATCACATGGTATATCCGCATCACGACAGAATTTCTTAAATTCTCTGGCATCTGTCCACGAAAAATGGCTGGAAGTGGCATACACCTGTTCAAAATCAAAGAGAATACAAAAACCGTAATCCTCCACAAAACGCTTAAAATATCCCGCCGATTTCATGGCGGTGGAAAGGGACCTCGGATAATGATACCCCATATGCACTCTTGCCTGATTAATATATGTCGCCCTTGTAAAAGGAGCCTCCTCAAGCTCAAGCACCGTAACGGTTTGTCCCCTTTTGGCGCAATACAGTGCAGAATAGAGACCATACAGACCTGCGCCTATAATAATTTTATCAGTCATCTGAATTTTTTCCTTTCATAAGACTCAGCAGCGCAATAAAGGGCAGCACCGCCATAAGCGGAAAAATATATCTCAACTGTACCGTAGGTCCCAGCAGCAGTGTCGCATAGTAGCCGAATACCAGCATAACAGGAAGCAACAGCCTGTATTTTCTGTTTATAAGCAATATGCCGGCAAGAAGCACATACAGCCACAAAAATGTTCCCGGCACAAAAATGTATTTTAAAACCGGAATGTCAAGATATGCATTCCCGTCTGCCCAGGCCTCCAGCAGCTCATGCAGGCCTTCAAGCTTTGAAGCCTTTGTAAGCCCTCTGGGAGTCAGGTCAGCCTCAGACCAATAGGTCTGAATATACCCTCTGCCGCTTTGTCCCTCCACTTCATTTACATGAGCATGGCTCTCGTCACCGGGATAAAGATATCCTGCGTCCAGCGCAAGCGCAGCGTTTATGAAATCTCCGGGATAATCCCAAAGCAGCCTTAAATAAGTGCCTATAAACTCTGACGAACGGTATCTCGCAACATAAGTGTTTGTATGCCGCTTGACCGGGTCTGCGAAGCCCGGCTCATATTCCTTATATGCCTCATCCAGCAGAAAATCGTTGATAAGGCTTTTGGCCTCCTCATCCATCGTGCCGTCATCCTCCGGCAGCACTCCTACACCGCCGTGATACAGCATACATCTTGCAAACTGCTGTATAGGCATGCTCAGCATTTCCCTTCTGTCTCCCTGCTGTGCATCCGTCAGGTTAAACATTACCGTAAGTGAAATGCTTCCAACAACAAAAGACAATACAACATTTAAAAGCAATCTGATAAAAAGCCTGCCGTTTTTTTTCTTTTTTATACCTGCCACAGCAGTTATAAGCATAAATGGCAGCAGCACCATTATAGCATATCTACAGTTATTTCTGAATAATATTGAGCCTACGGCTGCTATAAAGAAAACGGCATCCGTACCTTTCACCGTAAGCGTATCCCTGCGCTCTGACAAAAGCCTCATAAAAGCAGATATCATTATAAGGAAAAATCCCGTAAAAACCGTATCCTTTGTGGTACTCACAGACATATACGCATTAAAGGGATAAAACATCACACACAGCTGCACTATACAGATACATATACCAGATGCCCTGAATCTTCTGAGCGTTCCTACGGCATAGGCAAATCCAAACGCGAGGAACAGCATTTGAAAAAATGTATACAAGCCCATTCCGTCATTGACGCTTCCCCATACGGCCTGCCCTGCATTTATTGCGAGCTTAAGGAGAAGAGTATGCGCTATCGGGTGATGGTCTATCATGTATCCATCCATTATCTGTCCAAGCTGAACCGGCGTATCATAAGCGCATATTCCCGGATAGTAAGCAAGATATACCGGAAACCATGCCATTGCACTCAATACAAACGAGCCAAGCATTACCTGCCCTTCCCCAGGCTTTGGATGTGTCTGTGTCTTTATAATTCCCGCAAATTCTCCCCTGCTTACAAGGCGGATTACATAGCATACTGCGGCGCCGAGGAGCCCTCCTGCAAAAAGAGAGCCGGCAGACAGCCGTACCGTATAGGCCGGATTCCAGATAATATTACCATTCAAAGCCAAATCCCGCTCAGCCCCGCATATAAATACAAACAAAAAGCCTGCAAGCATGAAAATCGGATATGCAATTTTTCCTGATAAAAGCCTTCTGTTACCCATCGGAAACTTTTTCCCTATTCCATATGTTCTATATTACATTTCTCATTCAGCTCGCCATGCACCCTGTTAAGCCTGTATTCAAAATCCCTTTTATCCTTTGCCGCCATAACCTCAAGTATCATGCCGGAAAAAAATGACTGAATCCCTGCCAGCACAACAAAGCAGCATACAATAAGGGTCGGAAATCTCGGAACCAGACCGGTTCGTAAATATTCTCCTATTATAGGGATTACAAAAACCATTGCAATAATAATAAGCGCCAGACAGAGCGCGCCGAAGAATTTAAGCGGCTTATAATTTTTATACAGCTGAAGCATCTTTTTGATAACACGCATTCCATCGCTGTAGGTGTTGAGCTTTGAAACGCTGCCCTCCGGCCTGTCCCTGTACTCTACCACTACATTTTCCACCTGCATGTTGTAATTAACTGCATGAATGGTCATTTCCGTTTCTATCTCAAAGCCCTTTGAAAATATGGGAAATGTCTTTACAAATTCATAGCTGAAGGCTCTATAACCCGTCATTATATCCTTTATGTCGGAACGGAAAAGGCTGTTGATGCCAAATCTCATAAGGCTGTTTCCGAAATTATGAAAAGGACGCTTATTTTCAGTAAAATAAGTAGATGAAAGCCTGTCTCCCACTACCATATCCGCATTGTGGTACAACACCCTGTTAACCATTTCCTCCGCGCAGTCCAGAGGATAGGTGTCATCTCCGTCTATTATAAGATAGCATCGGGCGTCTATTTCGCGAAACATTCTTCTTATAACATTGCCCTTGCCCTGCTTATATTCATATCGTATAAATGCGCCGGCCTCCCTGGCAAGCCTTACGGTATCATCGCTGGAATTATTATCATATACATAAATGGCGGCCTCGGGAAGCGCCTTTCTGACATCAGACACAACCTTCCCTATAGTCTGCGCCTCGTTATAGCATGGAATCAAAACAGCTATTTTATCCATATATAATCGTCCTTTCAAAACCTAGTATTTCTATTTTAGCACAGTTAACGCATAACAGCCACTATTTTTATAACAAAAAGAGGTATTAAATATTTAATTTTCCCGTCGTATATTGTATAATAATCCCATTATATTATGGCGCATGGCGCAGAAAGATTTTATATATGAATTCAGCATACACAAAAATTTATAATTTTGCACTCGGCTTCATACGCATTTTGTCAGTCATTTTTTCAGGAATGCTTTTTGTAAGCGCTTTTTTTTCAACCTGCTACTCACTTGATATGACCTCTCAGGAGGTTCTCACGCGCTTAGACAGGCCTGTTATTTCAATTACAGGCATGGCGGCTATGGGTGCCGTTATGCTTATAATTGTATCTTTTTTTTCACGCGGTTCAGAAAAAAGGATAAAAATATTTATTATTATGGCGATTATCTGGTGTCTCATTGCAGGCGCGGCGCTTATACTTTTCAGCAAGACCGTTCCCGCGGCAGATGCCATGTCGGTATACTCCATAGCCGAGAGCCTTGCGGCAAACGACACCTCCGTCATACATCCCACCGAATCATATCTTTCATATTATCCCCAGCAGGTTGGGCTTGTAGCTTTTTTTGAAATCCTGATACGCCTCTGGAAGCTGCTTCCGACAAGCCTTCCTGCATACCACATGATTAAATGTCTGTATGTAGCGCTGGCATGCATATGCCTTATACTCGGCTATCTGATTGTGCATATGCTGTGGAACGATAAAAGAAAAGAGCTCTGCTTCATAGCACTCTCAGTATTTAATTTCCCTTTTATTATGTATACTTCATTTGTATATGGGGAAATCCCTTCATATACCGCTCTGCTTGCCGGCATTTATTTTCTGCTCAGGCTGCTTCATGCCTCATCGCGGCGCAGCATACTTTATGCTTTGTCCGGCCTGTTGTTTTTTACATTAAGCGTACTCCTGCGCAAAAATTCCCTTATTGTAATAATAGCCGTCGTAATAGTCGCGCTGCTGCAGGCTGTAAGGGACAAAAGAGCCATATTGGCGGCATTTGCCTGTCTCTGTGCCGTCCTGAGCGTTACCATACTGCCGCTTACAGAGAAATATTACGAATACCGCTCAGGCTCGGAAATAGGCTCGGGAGTCACGGCAATGGCATATTTTGCAATGGGTATGCAGGAATCCTCACGCGGCAACGGCTGGTATAACGGCTTTAATTTTGAGACCTACCAGATAAGCGGCATGAATACTGAGACGGCAAATGAGATAAGCCTCAGCGCCATATCAGAAAGGCTGGAATATTTTAAGGAGAATCCGACATATGCCTTAAGCTTCTATCTGCACAAATACTTATCGCAATGGGCGGACGGAACTTACGCCTCAAGACAGGCAACTCTTGCAACCTTCGGAGGCAGGAGGCCATTCTGGGACAATATATACAGCGGAAAATACAGCGCCGCATATATAGAATACTGCAATATATACCAGAATATTTTGTATCTGGGTGCGCTTATATTCTTTGCGGCGGAGCTGCGAAGACACTGCGCAGCGAAAAAAGCGCCCGAAGACAGCACATGCAAAAATCTGTCAGAGCTCTCCCTGTATATAAATTTGATTGCCGTATTTGGCGGCTTTCTGTTCCATATGGTATGGGAGGCCAACTCCAGATACATTTTCGTATACGGTATGCTTCTTCTGCCGTATTCAGCCTCCGGTCTGGCGGAGCTTTTCTCCCTTTCAGACAGGCTTAAAGGAGGCAGCAGCTTATGAAATCACACGTAGTCATTACCAAAAGAAAACGGACGCTTTCTTTTTATGCTCTGGCTTTCGCGGCATTATTGCTCGTCGTTTTATGTATTGCGATACTATATTTTTATATGCGCACAATGCATTATGACGCCTCTGATACCCGCAGCTATGATATTGAACAGATTAATCAGGCATCTCCCGAATGCCTGCTGCTCTCTATGCTTCCCACCGACAGCTTCAGCGCGGAGGATTTTGAATATTATCGGGGAATCTGCACCATAAAGGCATCACATGAATTTGAAAACCTTTACGATATAAAGGCTTTTCTTGATGCCATATCCTCATCTCCCTCCAATATATATCTTGTCCTTGACCCTGCCGCCATAAACTCCCTATACGGCTTTCATGCATCGCTCTACGGCAGGGCTTATAACGATACGCTGCTCTCATTAATAAAGGATAGCAGCAATGTGTCATACGAAATACTTCTTCCATATTATTCACTTGAATATTGGAGAGGACTCTCAGACAGCGAGCGGGAAAACGTAATCACTGCATACCGTGATTTTGTGAATATCTTTTATTCCGAGCCCAATGTTACTATTTATTTTTTGGGCTCAGAGGAATGGCTTATAGCCAATCCCGGCAACTATGAATCGGACATTTCCTGCAATGAAGCGGTAACAAGAAAAATTATCGCCCTTACCTTCAGCAGCGCCTCATATATACTTACACCTGAAAATATGGATGAAAAATTCTCACTGATATTGGAGCTGACAGATAACAAAAGCACTGTTCCCCTGCTCTCAGGATATGACATCACCGCATATACTGATTTATCCGGCACGGACATTGTATTCTTTGGAGACAGCGTCATCGGCAACTTCACCGACAGCACATCAATCCCCGGAGTTGTAGCCGGCCTGTCCGGTGCAAGGGTATATAACATCGGCGTGGGCGGCACCACCGCAACATTTAACGAGGCGCCGGATGCATTAGAGCTATGCACAATAGTCGACGCCTTTCTAAGCAGGGATTCATCAATATTTTCTGCCGACCAGCAGGCTAAGTACGGAATAGAAGAATATGCCGCAGACAATTCCGACGGCGCTGCACGTCCCACATGCTTTATAATAAATTACGGTCTGAATGATTATTTTGCCGGAATGCCAATTTACGATACTCCTGCAGGCAATGAAGAAGCCTGCTATACGGGTGCGCTCAGCTCCGCCGTGACAAAGCTGAAAGCAGAATATCCGGACTGCCGAATTATTTTAATGACTCCTGCCTATTGCTCCTACTACAATGGAGGCGCCCTTCCTCAATCCGCAGACGGCGGTTCCTTATCAGACTATGCAGATGCCGTATGCAGCACGGCCGGTGAAATTGGTGTGGAATATATTGATAATTATCATGGACTCGGAATAAACAGCTCTAATTTTGAGACCTATCTCTCCGATGGCTGTCATCCCAACGAGCTTGGAAGATATGTAACAGGCCGCAATATTATACGGCATTTTGACGAATTACATTAAACACGCGCGCCTCTTCAGCTAATAATACATTCCTCCACGGAATATGCCGCTGAAATAATACAGACCGCAAAACAGATGCGCAAAGTATGCCAGCCACTGTACCGCAGCCAGCAGACGGCAATACCGCTTATCCTGATTACTTTTCATCTCTGTATCAGCAAAGCACTCCGCCGTTTTCTTCATAAGCACCAGCAGCGCCCCCACAAAGCTAAAAAATATGCCATACATATAGCCCCATGAAAAATTAAAATCAGGCATCCTGAAGCCCTTTTCATAAATAAAAAATGCCATGGCAAAGCCCATCCAATATATCTGCCACGAAAAGCGGTATAAGGAATTCCGTCTTATCTCTTTATGATTAAATAAGAATACAACTATAGGGAAGCCGATTGCGAGACATATCGCGAGGGGAATATTGTCACAATAATATCCCCATACCTCGCCAAGGCAAAACCCTATTCCTCCCTCTGCGCCCTCCTCAGGCACAAAAACCCCTCTGAATTGATATAAAAGGTCGATAAAGGTTGGAACAAAGCATAGTCCTAATTGTATCGTCGGAATTAAATTCTTAAAGCCTGTCCTTATAAGGCGATACAGCATTATAATACCTGCCGTTCCCACAAGAACTACAGTAAAGCTGGGCTTTGTCATGGTTGCGACAAGCAGCGCGGCAGAAAACAAAATATATTCGCTTAACGACGCCCCATCCTCATAGCTGTCAAGCAGCCTTACAAACCAGAAAAAGGCAAGCAGCGCAAACGGCCTTGCCGCCATATAAGTGGCATTATGAAAAGGATTTGATGTAAAAACTCCCAGATAATGATAATTAATTCCCGGCAGATAAAATATGTCGCCCACCGGAAAAAGCATTGAGATAAAAAACAGCGACACACTTATGAGGCTTATCGCTATACCCGCCATCCAGCTGTATGGCGCAAGCATTCTCCTAAATGAATCAAATGCAAATTTATTAAAAAAAACTTTAGTGATTATAATTGCCAGACTGTTAAGCAGCATTGTCGCAAGCGCCATCGAAAGCTCAGGCTCAAAAAAAACGTCCAGCAATGCCCCAAGCCTGAAAAGAACTGGATAAGGAAAGCTGTAGCCGCTGTCAAGGCCCTGCATCTCAAGAATATATGCCTTCATATCCGAATGATAACATTCCGCGCTTCCCAAAGTCTGTCTATAAAACAACGTAAGGGTAAGCGCAGACACTATTGCAAGCAAAATTATAAAGCTTACCCTGTCCGTCAGCTTATCCGCTTTTTCACGGTTATATGCTTTATTTGTTTCCAAACTGTTTT
Source organism: Lachnospiraceae bacterium (assembly GCA_021200695.1). Taxonomy (GTDB): domain Bacteria; phylum Bacillota; class Clostridia; order Lachnospirales; family Lachnospiraceae; genus Acetatifactor. The sequence continues at coordinate 5,512 of JAJQGF010000215.1, read as the reverse complement.
CCTCTCCCTGAAACATAAATTGCTTCACATAACGTCTCTGAGACATATCCACCGACCTTCTATTCTTCACGCCGTATCAGCTTAAATACTGCGGTATTTGCATATGTAAGAGGGTCATTATGCGCAAAAAACACTATTCCGTCTATCGGTGACACAAGGCTTTCTATAACCTCTCCCTCATATGGGTCGATAACCTTAGCCATTACCTGTCCCCTGACTACCTCCTCGCCTACCTTTACCTTGGCTTCAAATATGCCGGCCTCTTTTGTCCTGACAGGAACCATATCCGTGTCCTCAACCACCATGGAAATAAACCCGTCATGTCCGCTGTACTCCACAATTCCCTCCTTTGAAAGAAATGTCAGTATACTGCGGATTGCCGTCTTTGCGCTGTCCTTGTCTACCTCCGCGGTACTTGTGGTATATATGCTGAAGGCATGAGTCTCCCATATCTGCCAATTATAGTTCAGAGTAGTCGTATCATAAGGTCTGGTTTTTCTGAGTACGACATAGGGCATGCCAAATTTTTTTGCCAGCTCTACATCCTCAAGACCCGTTTCCATCATCCTCACATGCGGGGTAAATGTCCCGGGCATATAAAATGACGCAAACTGCATTCCGTATTTATAATCCTTTATAGCCTCAAATACGCCTGCCGCTATACGCTGCGTGGTCTCACCAAGATTATATCCGGGAAACATTCTGTTTATATCCGTATTATCAGTTGACCAGAAACGCTTTTTAATATTCATTGAGGAGGGATTAACCGAGGGAATTACAAGCAGCTTATGCCCGCTCTTTATCCTGCCCTCCTGCTCAAGAGCTTTTAAACGCTTTACAAGCTGAGAGCAGGTATATAACTGCTGAATTTCATTGCCCCGTATACTTCCTATTATGCAGACCGATTTTTTGCCCTTTCCGAATTCATAGCCCGTAACGCGAAAGTCATCACGATAAAGCCCCTTTATCTCGTATATAATTTTTTTCCTCATCAGTCAAGAGCCTCCTTCCTCAGCAGCCTTCCAATAAGAGAGCCCTCATCCACAACCGGATACTCCCTTATTGTAAAAAGTATGCCGTCCACGGGAGCCTCAACATAGTCGAGGACTCTGCCCTGAAGAGGGTCAATAATCCTGCCGATTAAATCGCCCTTTTTCAGAAGCTCCCAATGCTTTGCATCCTGCACAAATACACCTGAACAGGAAGCGTTTAAATAGCTTACATCATCAGGGTTTTCTGATATAATCGGCTTTCTCGGTGTTATAGTCTCTCCCTGCCAAATTCCAAGCTCCTTCATCAGGCAGAAAATCCCATCCACCAGCTGCTCACAGTATGACCTGGTAATGCGCATTCCAACACCCATCTCAACCACAAGAGTAGGTGTCCTTCTGCTGTTAAGGCTGTACGCAAAGGTTGACTCAAGCACTGTGGCAGCGCCGTGCACCCATATAAAATCCACATTTGCCTTCTCGGCAATAGGCACCAGCTTCTTCTTATGCAGTTCGTTTATCCTTATCTGCGGTATCTCAGTCAGATAAATATTGCTTGCGTGAATGTCTACGCACAAATCCGAGCCCCTGACATCCTTTATTATCCTTGATGCCAGATACTCTGTCATATCCCCGCTCTCCTCCCCGGGAAAAAGACGGTTCATATCAAGGTCAAAGCCCGGAATTCCTCTGGTTATTGAATCGATTCCAAGCGGATTCATCGCCGGATAAATATCAACAATTCCGGAAAGCATGTCCTTTTTCTCCTCAATGCGTCTCGACAGCTCAAAGCACACAAACTGCCCCTCAAGCTCATCACCATGTATTCCGGTCACAATGCTGATGCGCTTCATTCCTCCTTCGGGCTTTACCTGAGGCATAATACGATGCTTTCTGATAAAAAGCTCCTCGTCCACCGGTAATGCCACTTTTGCGACTGTTTTTATCATTTTGTTCCTCTACTCCTCTTACACTTCCTTAACTATAACCTTTACTGACTGCTTCTGTCTCGCGTTGCCGTGAAGCACCCCTCTGTTTACCATGCAGTCAGAGGCATCCCTGCCAACTCCAAGCTTAATATGGGAATCTGTAACCACGCAGTTGTTAGTCGGGTCCAGCGCATACCAGCGCCCTCCCGTGCAAATCTCAACCCATGCATGGCTGAAGCCTTCACCTATAAGCATTCCTGCCACATAACGCGCGGGAATACCCGCCATTCGGCACAGAGCTGTCAATATATGGGCATAATCCTGACAAACTCCCTTGCCGAGCTTCCACGCCTCCTCGGCGGTAGTGTTTACACCGGTGATGCCCTTAACATACGAAAAATCGTCATACAGACGGTGCATAAGGTACACCGCCTTATCAAAATCTGATGCGCGGCCGGAAAAATCCATGCCCGCAAAATAATACCTGAGACCGTCCCCCGGCACCGTGAGTCCAAAGGGATAACGATATGCGCCCATCATTCCCTCATTTGCAGCCGCCTCGCTTTCCGCCATTCCCACCGTAACGATTCCGCTTGTGTGAAAGGAAAAGGTGTCATGAGGTCTCAAAACCGTTCCGTATATATAACGGTTTCCAAAGGAATCAATTCCATTTCCCGAGCTGTTTCGAGGCCTTATTGAAATGTGCAGTTCCTCCAGCCGCTGCCTTTCATTTTCTGCCGGAAAACACTTTATAGTATAATGGCAGTTTTCAATCGCAGTATCATAACTAATAACCATCGAATAGTCAAACTTAAGCCTTTTCATTTCTGCTGCTCCTTTAGTTCAGACTGTTATCCGCAGACTTATTCCGTACTCCGCATGCCTGAGCTGTTACAGTATGCTCTCAACCGCTTCCACTATTTTATAATAATTGATTTCCGTCTCTTCCACAAGCTTATTCAGCTCATTTATTTTTTCAACGGCATATTCCATTCCGCTTCGCTCAAGCCTGGGCGCCAGACGATGTATCTCACGCACCAGCTCACTCCGGTCTATGCCAAGACGCGCGTATAAATCTATTCGCTCTATACGCTTTCCGCACTTGATAATATTTCTTACATGCTCCGAATCGATGCTGTCATCAACAATTCCCCAGAATGCAAGAATATTGTCAATAACCCTCTGAAGCTCTATAAGAGGCGCACTCTGGCACGATTCATTTCATAAATAGCAAGCTGAATATAAGAAAGGGTCTCCGAGCCTATCTCCTCCCTGAGAACTATGGCGTTATCATACGCGCGGTTCATATTACTTGCAATAGAATCCGGATTGTTCTCATCAAAAGGATACTTTTCCTGAAACCTCTCTTTTGAGCCATACACATCAGGAATATCAATCATATTGCAGAATTCCGCGTAGCTGTCTGTAATCTCATCTATCATCATATCGAAGCTGTTTGAGTACAGTCTAAGCGTAGTATACACTCGCTCCGTATATCTGCCAAGCCATAATAATCTGTTAGTCTGTTCTACTGAGATAATATCCATGTATCCTTAAAACCTCCTCCTTGTGATGAATTTACTATAAATGAATCAGGATTTCTTGAAAACCTGGTCAGGCCGCTCTTCCACACAAGCGGTTCGTCCGCCATAAGCACAAAGGCACGCAAATCCGCCTTTCTGGGAACCATTTCGCTTCCCTCGAGAATATCAATATCAAGGAAATCAATAACCTCCTGCGCAATAAAGCGCCTCGGCTCACGCTTCAGAAGTCCGATAAAGCGTTCCTTTTGCTCCTTTGTCATACTGCTGCCGAATACCACACCGTAGCCGCCCGCCTCAGCTACATCCTTGAGAACAAGCCTGTCAAAGTTTTCAAGCACATACTTCATATCATCATCATAAAACGGAAGATATGTCGGAGCATTATTTAAAATCGGCTCCTCTCCCAGATAATATTTAATCATTCTGGGTACAAAGTAATAAATACCCTTGTCGTCCGCTATACCGTTGCCGGGCGCATTGAGCAGCGCCACGTTGCCCTTCCTGTAAACATCATATATATGCGGTATTCCTATCACCGACTCAGGATTAAAGTTCATAGGGTCAAGGTATTCATCAGAAATCCTGCGGTATACCGCGCCAACCCTTTCAAGCTTTCCGCTGTAGGTCTGATAATAAAGATTATCATCCCTTACCACCAGCTCAGAACCGTTCACCAAATGCGCGCCTGTCTTCTCAGCAAGATATGAATGCTCAAAATATGCCGCATTATAACGACCCGGTGTAAGTATTACCGTATGGCCTCCCACATTGACATTGTCAAAGGTGCGTCTGAGCAGCTTTGCATAGTTACGGTTATCCTCAAGCTTTACATTATGGAATGTGGCCGGGCTGCTTCGTCTGCACAGCTCTCTTGCAATCATGGGATAGGAGGCTCCTGACGGGACACGCAGATTATCCTCAAGTATGTACCAGTTTTTATCCTTGCCCTGTACCAAATCAATGCCGGAAATATGTGAATAAATATCCTTTACGGGAGTTATACCCTCACACTCTGCCATATATCCGCTTGAAGCAAATATAAAATCCTCCGGCACCACATTGTCCCTGACTATTTTCTTTTCACTGTATATATCCTTAAGAAACATATTCAGGGCAACAACTCTCTGCTTAAGTCCCTTCTCAAGATAAGCAAACTCCTCATGTCCAATAACACGTGGAATGGCATCAAATGGAAAAAGCTGCTCCTTGAAGGTATTATTCTTATAAATACCAAATTTCACCCCATAGCGCGCAAGCAGCTCATTAACGGTATCCGCCTGCTCAATCAAATCCAAATCATACATACGGCATCCTCCTATCGTGATAAAACAAAAAGGCACCCTGCCTTACGGCAGAACACCTTTGTTCCTGTTGTATACAATAATACAACCTATCATATATGATTGTCAAATGATTTATATTTTTTATTCAGCTTTTTTATTAATGCACTCCCTGAGCCGCCTTTTCCCTTTTAGCAAGCTTTCGGTCATGCTCCGCCATAATGCGCACAAGCTCATCATAGCTTGTCTTCTGAGGGTTCCACCCCAGAACAGTCTTTGCCTTAGTCGGGTCACCCAATAAATTGTCCACATCCGTAGGTCTGAGCCATGCTGAATTTACACACACAAGCATTCTGCCCGTAGCGCTGTCATAACCCTTTTCCTCAGCGCCTGTGCCCTCCCAGCGCAGTTTTATTCCGTTGGCAGCAAAAGCCTTCTCCGTAAAATCCCTGACCGTATGCTGCTCTCCCGTAGCTATTACAAAATCCTCCGGCACATCATGCTGCATAATCATCCACATGCATTCCACATAGTCTCTGGCATATCCCCAATCCCTGCGGGAATCAAGATTACCCAGCTCAAGATGGTCCTGAATTCCCTCGGCAATTCTTCCCGCCGCAAGAGTAATTTTCCTTGTCACAAAATTTTCTCCGCGCCTCTCTGATTCATGGTTGAAAAGAATACCGTTTACCGCGAACATTCCATAGGCATCCCTGTATTCCTTTACAATCCAGAAGCCATACTGCTTGGCGACCGCATACGGACTATAT